>NZ_JBSFMM010000065.1:0-50308 GCF_053599555.1 Streptomyces sp. NPDC000941 | reverse complement strand
AACCCGGCGTTGGCCAGGGCCTGCCGGATCACCCGCTGCTGCGAAGGCCCGTTCGGCGCCGTCAGGCCATTCGACGCGCCATCCTGGTTGACGGCGCGGCCCGGCGGGTCGGTCGGGCCGCGCGGCCATCGGACACGGGGGAGCGCCGGGTGGACAAGGAGCACGTGGACAAGGAGCACAACGACAGCGGGGACAGGGCGTCGGTGCTGCGCGCCTGGGCCGACATCGCCACCCGCCAGGCCAACGAGGTGATGCGCCGCCCGGCGGACGACCCGTCGCGGAGAGCCGCGCTGTGGCAGAGCGTTCAGCATCTCGCCGCCATCGCAAAACTGTTGCCCGCGGACGATCCGCTCCGGGACGACGTCATCGCCTCGGTGGGCATCCTGATGTGCGTCTGGCTCGACAGCCGTGGGCCGGGCCGACAGAACGACGCGGTCCGGTCCGCACGGGAGTACGCCCTCTATCACCTGCTCTGGGCCGACCGCACCAGACCGCTCAACGACCCGCTCGCGGTGCAAGCCCGCAAGGCGCTGCTCTCGCTGCTCGTCCCGGAGCACTACGCACGAGCCATGCGCGCCTCGCGTCAAGGCCCCGGTCAGGAGCCGCCGCTTCGCGCCTCCGGCCCGCAGCCGCTGACCGTATCCACGCCGGACGAACTGGTGGAGGCCATGGGCATTCTCCGGCGTCTCGCCGAGGCGCCTGAAGAACCGCAGTTGCTCCGACTGCTCGGGTCCGTCGTATCGGAGATCAAGCTGACAGTGTCCGATGCGGTGGCACCGCACGAGGAGAACGCGTCGGAGCCGACGGGTACGGCTCCCCCGGGAGACGCCGACGACCCGTTGGCCGACGCCGTCCAGGCCGTGCTCGCCTGGGCCTTGGAGGACATCCCGCGGTTCACGGGTCTCCTGGTGTGGCTGTCCAGCACTGTGTACGAGCTCAGGATCTCCACTGGGAAGGCCGACGAGGAGGTGGCGGCCTTGGGCCTGGATCAAACGGTCTTCGCACCGCTGCGCGAGCTGTTGGCCAAGCTCAGGTCGGGGGAGGGCGACCCCCGGGCGCTGGCCGAGGGCGCCCGTCGCAGTGCGGATGTCGCCCGGTGTGCGCTGCGGGAGTTGCCGGCGGACGTACCCGAACGGGCCCGCATGGCCAAGCTACATGCGGCTCTGCTGCTGCAGGCCAACTTCTTCGTACCCGGCACGATGGACTTCGACGAGGTGGACGAGGCCGTATCGGAGCCCGACCCCGAGCCCGCCGGCCGTATTGGCCAGCCGGGCCAGATCACTCTGGAACAGTGGCTGACCAGTCTGATCGATTCAGTACGGGTGCAGCAGACCGGCGATCTGGCACACCTGGAGAGCGGCGCCACGCGGCTCCGGGAGATGATCGACGGGTTGTCCGGGGAAGGTGAGAAGACCGCGTCCGCCAGGCAGGGCATCGCCAGCGCCCTGGCCGGGCGCCTCGATGCGGCCGCGACGCTCGGGGGCAGCTTCCAGGCCGCCGACGCCGCCTTGACGATGGCCAGGGATTTGCGCGCCGCCTACCGCGACAACGGCGCACCGCCCTCCACGAGCATGGTCAACGCGGTGATCTTTGCGTCCTACCAAGAGCTGGCTCTGGCGCGCCGCAACGACGACCCGACCGTGCTGCCGCGCCTTGTCGAGGAACTGACCGCCCTGTACACCACCCTGCCGCCCGACCAGGAGAACCGCTTCGCCATCGCCGCCATCCTGGCCGATGCCCACCGGGAACAAGCCAACCGCACCCAGGACCCGGCCGAACTCCGCGCCGCGGCCCGGTACTTCCGGGACGTGGTGGAGACCGACCAGCGGCAGATGGCCGCATTGCTCGCACCGTACTTCCCGGCCCTACGGGCCGACGCGATGATCGAACTACTCATGATCGATCCCAGCCGGGAGGCCGCCGACCGGGCCGTCGCGGAGGTCCATCGGATCCTCGAGGGACCGCAGCCCACCCCCCACCAGGAACTCCGGCTGCGGTCCCACCTCGGCCGGGTCCTGCTGCATACGGCCCGCCACCTCGATGACCCGGTCCTGCTCGACCAGAGCATCACCGAGCTGTCCCGGGTCCGCGAGCTGATTGGCCAAGGGCACGGCCTGCCGCACACCGCCGACGCACTGACGCAACTGTCCGAGGCATACTGGCTGCGCCGCGAGCGCCACCGTCCGACCGCGGTCGAGGATGTGAACGCCAGCCTGGCCACCCGAGGCGAGGCACTGATCAGGCTGGCCTTGGACGTCCTTCTCCAACTCGGCTCCGAGCACGGCTTGGCCGTGGCCCGCACCGGGTCTGCGCAGGCACTGTGGCTGGCCTACTGGAACACCGTGTGCTTCCGCCCCGCCGACGCGGTGCACGCGCTGGAACTGGGCCGGGCCCTGGTGCTGCGGGCCGCCGCCGCGTCCCGTGGCATTCCCGAGCTCCTCGAAGCCCGCGGCCACCCGGATCTGGCCCGGCAGTGGCGCGCCGAGGACGCCGCGGACCGGCCCCCGACCGATACCGCGGCCCCGCTCCTGGGCCGGGCCACGGAGCGGCAGATCCCGGGCACCCTGCGCCGCAGGGCACTTGACGCGCTGGGCGCGGGCAGCGGTGCGGACGCCCGGAAAGTGCTCGGCCTTGCGGACCTGGCCGGGCTGAAGGCCGGCCTCACCACCGCCGGCACCGATGCGCTCGTCTATCTCGTCCTTGGGCTCCAACCCGGCCAGAACGGCTTCGCGCTGATCCTCCGCCCCGACACAGGCGACGCCCCGCCCACCGTCCTCAAGTTGCCGCTGCTGACGCCCGGCAGCCCGCCGCTGGAGCGCTATCTCGACGCCACGGCCCGACGTTCCCAGGCTGCCACCGCCGCTGCCACCGCCACTGCCGCCGACTCCACGGTCGCCGACTTCACGGCCGACCCGAGCGGACAGGCGGCGCCGGACCGGGAATGGGAGGCGGCGCTGCGCGAGCTGTGCGACTGGGCCTGGCCCGCCGCGATGGGCCCGGTTCTGGCAGCTGTAGGCCCACTCCACCAGCCGCCGCGGATCGTGCTGGTGCCCTGCGGGGCGCTCGGCGCGGTCGCCTGGCATGCGGCGCGTACCCCGTACGGGCGCGACGGGCGCGCGCACCGGTACGCCTGCGAGGAAGCGGTGCTCAGCTACGCCCCCTCCGGAGCCGAGCTCCTGCGGGCCGCGGCCCGGGACCGGCTGCCCATCGCCGCCGGACAGGTCCTGGTCGCCGACCCCGAACTCTCCCTCCTGTGGGCCGAGATCGAGACCGAGGCGTTGCGCTCGGCCTGTTACCCGGACGGCCTCTGCTACGGCGAGTTCCCCACGGCCGTCAGCGACGCGCCGGGCACCCCGGAGGACATCCTCGCCGTCCTGCCCGGCGGCAGCTCCCCGGCCGCCGCCGTTCTGCATATCTCCTGCCACGCCCTGGTCGGCCCGTATCCCACGCGCTCGGCGCTCTGGCTCGCCACCCCGCCGGACGGCCCCCAGGACGCCGGACGGCTGACCGTGGCCCGCATCCTGGACGGTACCGCCACCGGAGCGCCGGACGTCGCGGGCCCGCTGGTGGTGCTCAGCGCCTGCGAGACGGATCTGAGCACCCGCAACCACGACGAGGCGCTGACTCTGTCCACCGCCCTGATCGCCCGCGGCGCGGCCGATGTCATCGGCTCGCGCTGGGCCGTTCGCGATGCCTCGACGGCTGTGATGATGGCCGTCTTCCACGACTTCGTCACCGCGCACGGCCTCGCCCCGGTGGACGCGCTGCGCGCCGCCCAGCTGTGGATGCTCGACCCGCACCGCGAGCCACCGCCCACCCTCCATGACGATCTACGCGGCGAGGCCGCCCGTATCGACCTCGACCAGGTGCACTTCTGGGCGGCCTTCACCCACCAGGGCAACCCGGCGGCCCAGGGTGCGGAGTGAACGCGGGCAACGCGCTCAGTGGATACGGCGCCCGCGGGCGTCCGGTACGCCGGACTTCCGGAAGAAGTACGTGTTGATGTGGTCGCGCCACTCCCGGGCGCTGCGAAGCTGCTCCTCGTAGCGCTCCGCCACCCGGGCGTGGCGTGCCGAATCCACCAGATCCGCGAGCCCGGCCCACATCTGGCGTGCCTCCTCGACCTCTGCCACCCCCTCGAAGTGTGTGTCGTAGATGTGCTGGATCACCGTTTCGCCGCTGTGCAGCACATGTCCGTACGGCACATGGTGGAAGAAGAGCAGCAGCTCGTCCGGGCAGGTCTCGGGCGATTCGTACGCCTGTGCCCACGGCTTCGCGTACTGCCCCGCGTACCCGGTGCCGGTGGCCCGGCTGCGGTCGACGCCGACCCCGTCCCGGTCGGCGAAGTGGTACGTCCCCCACGGGCTGTACTCGTAGCCGTCCACGCTCGGCCCGTAGTGGTGTCCGGGCTGCACCATGAAGCCGATGCCGAGCGGCGCCGTGTACTTCTCGTACGTCCGCCAGGAGCCGTCCAGAACGGCCCGCAGCCCGCTGCGCAGCCTGGCGGGATCGGCGGTCTCCTCGGGGGCGAAGGACAGCTCGATCCACTCGTGCAGGATCGCGCGCGGGTCCGCGTCGGGCTGCCAGGCCAGGCGGCCGACCGCGTACAGGTTGGCCTGCGCCAGCGGATGCCCGGTCCAGAACGGGTCGTCACCGGCGCTCGACACCGCCACCAGGCCGCCGCCGCGCACCAGATCCCCGACGCTCGGCCCGTCCTCCCCGCCCCGCCGGAACCGCAGCGCGTCGCTCCACATCGTTCCGAGCCAGCACACATGCTTCTGCTGCCCGGTGTACTCCTGGGTGGCCTGTATCTCCACCGCCAGCTGGGTGTTCGGCAGCGCGCCGATCACCGGGGAGACGGGCTCGCGCGTCTGGAAGTCCATCGGGCCGTGTTTCACCTGGAGCACCGCGTTGGGCGCGAACTGGCCGTCCAGGGGTGCGAAGTGGTCGTAGGCCGCGCGTGCCCGGTCCACCGACCGGTCCCGCCAGTCCTGCCGGTGGTTGTAGACAAAGGCCCGCCAGTGCACCGTGGCGCCGTACGGGGCGAGCGCCGCGGCCAGCATGTTGGCGCCGTCCGCGTGGCTGCGGCCGTAGGTGAACGGGCCGGGCTGGCCCTCGGAGTCGGCCTTCACCACATACCCGCCGAAGTCGGGGATCGCCGCGTACACCCGGCCGGTCGTCTCCGCCCACCAGTCGGCCACCGCGGCGTCCAGCGGATCGGCGGTGGGCAGACCGCCGAGCACGACGGGCGCGGCGAAGGAGACGGACAGATGCGTCCGGATTCCGTACGGGCGCAGCGCGTCCGCGATCGCGGCCACCTCGCCGATGCGGTCGGTCAGCAGATGCGCCTCGGTTTCATGCACATTCACGTTGTTCACGGTGAGCGCGTTGATACCGGACGCGGCAAGCAGTCTGCCGTAGCAGCGCACCCGCTCCAGTTCATCCCGCGAGCCCCGGGCCAGACCGTCCCGCCAGAACAGCGAGCCACCCGAGTACCCCCGCTCGACCTGGCCCATCACCGGATGCACCGCCACGTTGTCCCAGTGGTTCAGCATCCGCAGGGCCAGCGCCGGCCGGTGCGTCTCGCGCGCACGCTCGCCGCTGAACGCCGCCTCGCCGAGCCGCACCAGGTGGAACAGCCCGTACAGCAGCCCGGCCTGACCGGCGGCCGTCACCCGGGTGACGCTCTCGGCCCGCACCAGGGCGAACCCCTCGTCCCCGAGCCGGTCCCCGTCCTCGCCCTGTCGGCCGAGCTCCAGCACCAGGTCGTACGGCGCGCCCTGCGCCCGCGCATCCCGTACGACCTCACCGCCGAACCGTGCGCAGGCGCTCGCCACTTCGCCGTGCACCGTGTCCACCAATGGGCCCGTTCCCAAGATCATCGTGCGCCGGGAACCGAGCGGGCGGAACACCTCGGGCGGCAGCCACGCCGGGTCCACGCCGCTGGGCAGCGCGGGCACAGGGACGGTAACGGATGCGGATGCTGTCACGGAAACCCCTGGTCAGTGCGGATCGAGCGGGCCGGACCGGCTGGGCGCGGGCGGGCGGCCCAAGTATGCCGTGTGCCCGTCGGGGCCGGGAGAGGCCCGGGGACTTCGACCCTCGCCCCGCGCTGTCAGCGCCCACCCGTAACATCCGGCCCCATGAGCATGATCGGAAATTACGCGCGGCTGACCCCGGCCGAACTCGAGCGCGCGGTCCGCGATCCGGACTGGGGCAGGGAGTTCATCGGCGAACTGGCCGAAACCGAGCCGGACGAGGGGCCAGGGGCGTCACCGGCGCGCTGCTTCGACACCGACAAAGCATGGCACGCCCTCGACTTCCTGCTACGCCGCCAAGCGTTTCCCGTGGACGTCGTCTTCGGCGAGGAGGAAATCCCCGGGGCCGACGGCTGGGGCCAGGGGCCGCCCTGCTATCTCACGCCGGGGCGCGTGCGGGCGGCGGCTGAGGCGTTCGCGGCGATACCTGCGGAGGCCTTGGCCGGCGGGGTCACTCCGGACGATCTCGTCCAGGCCGACATCTATCCCGACATCATCTGGGTGGGCGACGAGTCGCTGGACTATGTGACCAACTACTACCAGGTGCTGGTTCCGTTCTTCCAGGCGGCGGCCCGCGACGGGCACGCCATGGTCATCTGGATCGGCTAGCCGACTCGGACGGCGGCGCGAAAGGCCCTTGTGCCGGGCCGTCGGCCTGTAGTCGGCTGATCCTCATGAGGAGCATGAGGGAGCGGAGCACTGCCACGCTGATCGCCACCCTGGTCACGGGGTCCCTTTGCGCGGGTGCGCCGAATCCGCGTGCGGAAGCCGCCGAAGTCGGCGTCGATCTGCCGCCGCCGACGGGTGTGTCCGTGGGGCTGGGGGTCGACCTCGACACGGTGACGATCCCGGAATTACAGGCGCGCATGGCTGACGGTTCGCTGACCTCTGCGGCGCTGACCACCGCCTACCTGCGGCGGATCAAGGCCATCGACCCCAAGATCCACGCGGTGTTGCGCACCGATCCGACGGCGTTGGGGCAGGCGGCCGCGAGCGACGTCAGGCATCGGAGCGGCGACACCCGTGGCCCGCTCGACGGGATCCCCGTCCTGCTCAAGGACAACGTCAACACCCGCGATATGCCCACGACCGCCGGGTCGCTGGCGCTGGCCGGCAGCCCGCCGGACGTGGACGCCGCCCTGGTGACCCGGCTGCGGAACGCGGGGGCGGTGATCCTCGGCAAGACCAACCTGTCAGAGTGGGCGAACTTCCGCGCGGCGAAGCCCACATCAGGGTGGTCGGCGGTGGGCGGGCAGACCAACAACCCCTATGTACTGGACCGGAATCCATGCGGGTCCTCCGCCGGTTCGGGTGCCGCGCTCGCCGCGTCGTTGGCGCAGGTGGCGATCGGCACCGAGACGGACGGCTCCATCGTGTGTCCGGCCGGGATGAACGGGGTGGTCGGCCACAAGCCCAGCCTCGGGCTGGTCAGCCAGGCGGGCGTGGTCCCGATCTCCGCCGAGCAGGACACCGCGGGGCCCATGGCGCGCAATGTGATCGACACCGCGCTCAGCCTGTCCGTGATCAGCGGCGCATCGCGCTTCGGCGTCCCGGACCGGATGACGCACTCCAGCAGTCTGCGTGGCAAACGGATCGGCCTGTGGCGGCTGCCCTCGCTCGGGCCGCAGGTGGACGCCCTGATGACCCGTACGGCCGAAAAACTGCGCAACGCGGGGGCCGAGGTCGTCGAGGTGACACCTCCGTATCAGCAGCGCCTCGCCGAACTCGAATTCCCGGCGCTGCTGAGCGAGTTCCACCGGGACATCGACGCCTATCTCGCCACCCGCGGCGGGCCGCGCAACCTCGCCGAGCTGGTCGAGTTCAACCGCACGCATCCGGCGGAGCAGACCTGCTTCGCCGGTCAGGAGCTGTTCGAGCAGGCCCTTGCCGCGCCACCCACCACCGACCCGGGATACCGGGCCATGCGCGCCGAGCTGAAGGACCTTTCCCGGCGTTCCATCGACGAGACCATGGCCGCCCATCGGCTGGACGCCATCGCCGCCCCGACGAACCCGCCCGCCTGGACGACCGACTGTGCGCGGGGCGACAACGATGTGATCCCGTCGTCAACGCCCGCGGCCGTGTCCGGATACCCGTCCTTGTCGGTGCCCGCCGGGTTCGTGGACGAGCTGCCCGTAGGCGTGCTGCTGATGGCCGGTGACCACCAGGACGCGGGGCTCTTGTCGCTGGGGGCGGCGGTGGAGCACCGGCTGAGCGCCTGGCGAGCGCCGCGCTATCTGCCGACGGTGGGGCCCGACGCCTCCCGGTGAGCGGTGAGCGGTGAGCGGTGAGCGGTGTGCGGTGGTCAGACGGCACGGATGCGGTGGATGAACTCGGCCAGGTCGGCTGTCGACGCGCTGCCTTTTGTGGTGCTGAAGTTGTTGACGAGCCGGATCAGGGCGCCATACGCCTCGGTGTGGTTGTAGGACACGGCGTCCGCGACGCGCAGTGACCATCGCCAGTATCCGTTGAGCGTGTCCGCCAGGGGCATACGGAAGGTGGAGAGTACGTCTTTGAGGTCCGGTATCGTCGCGCCGAGTCCGTGCCGCGTGATGTAGGCGGTGAGGATTTCGGTGTAGAACGCGAAGTGCCGGGCCTCGTCCCTGGCCAGTCGGTGGAGCAGTTCCCGCAGCACCGGTTCGGTGGCGACCGCCTTGAACCGCTGGTAGAAGAGTTGAGTGGCCTTCTCCTGGACCAGGGTGTAGGTGAATGCCTGGACCGGGCTCTCATAAGGCAGCGAGAACTTCTTTCTGCCTTCCTCGGCCAGCTCCCGGAGCAGTGTGTCCGGGTCGCTGATACCGGCCTCGATTTGATATCTGGTCAGGGCCGAGGCGTGCCGTTCCTCCTCGTTCGCCCAGGAGATCAGAAACCGGAAGTACTCGCGGTTGAAGCAGAACTCCTCGATGGCCAGATCCTCACCGGACACCGGGAAGGCATCCAGGAAGTAAGTGAGATACCCGGGAATGTGGTCCTCGATGAAGGTGATGAACCGCACGACCGAGCGGTCGGTCTCGGTGAGTTCTTCCGGCCGCAGTGTTGTCCAGGGCAGTTCGTCGATGGACCAGTGGTGGGTATCGGCGCGGCTCACCGCCTTCCGGGTCAGCTTTCCGAGCTCCGCGGGGTCGAGGGAGCGCGGGAGCGGTTCCGGAGGGGATTCGGGCGCGACGGTGTCACTCATGGTGCCTCCGTCGGGCCCATCCGGGACTTCAGCGCGCTCAGCGCATAGTGCTTGGTGGTGTAGCCCCAGCCGGCGTTGGCCGTCCGGAGATAGCGGATCAGCGGCTCGCTCATGCCCGGTGCCGCCCGTTCGACGCGGTCGCGCTCGGCGTGGATCCGCTGTTCCCAGTCTTCGATGGTGCGGTGATAGTGCGCGGTGAGATCGGAGAGCGCGGTGAGGCTGAACCCGGCCGACTCCACCGCCTCCACGAGCGTGGAGAGCGGCACCATATCGGCGAATCCAAAAATGTCCTCGGTGACGTGCTTGGTGCCCGGCCGCCGCGAGAACTCCTCGTAGGCGGCGTGGTTCCGGAAGCAGCTTTCCGACAGATACAGCGATCCGCCGCGGCGCAGCAGTTCGTGGACCTTGCGCAGCACCGCCGTCCGGTTCGGCATATGCACGATCGAGCCGAGCATGGTGATCGCGTCATACGGGCCGGCCACCTCGATATCGCTGAAGGAACCGTGCTCCAGCGTGATCAGGTCCGCCACGCCCGTCGCCTCCGCCTGGGCCCGGATGTACTCGAGCTGGGGGCGTGACGGTGTCACACCGGTGGCGTGGCAGCCGTACTCCTGGGCCATGAACAGGATCAGGCTGCCCCAGCCGCAGCCGATGTCGAGCAGCCGCTCACCGCCGGTGAGACCGAGTTGCCGCGCGACGAAGTGCAGTTTGTCGGTCTGCGCCTGGTCGAGGTCGGTGTTCTGGTCGGTGTACAGCCCGGAGCTGTACTTGAGCCGCCGGTCGAGGTAGCCGGCGAACAGCTCAGCGGGCAGCTCGTAGTGCCGGTTGGTGGCCTGGTACGCCGCTTGGGGGGTCACAGTGGTCATGGTGTCGTCAGTTCTCCGCTGACGTACGTGTGCACCAGGGTGACCAGTTCCTCGACGGTGTCGGCGGCGAAGACGGCCTGGTCGTCGAACTCGATGTCCCACTGGCGCTCCAGTTTGGAGACCACCCGCAGCAGTTTCATCGAGTCGGCGCCGGGCAGTGCCTTGAGGGGGTCGGTGAGACCGATCTCGGCGGGGGAGACCTCCAGTTCGGAGGCGAGGTATTCGATGGTGATCGCGGCGATCTGGGCGCGGCCGGTGGGCTCGTGGCCGGTGGGTTCGGCGGTCATGACTCTCCCGTACCGTGGTCGAAGTAGTGCTGGACGCGGCCGAAGGCGGCATCGTCGAGCTGCATGAGTTTCCTGGCTTGTTCGGAGCGGATCGGCTGGTAGGTGCCGGTGGCCATGACGTGCAGTTCGCCGCCGGACCCGGTGATCTCGGCTTGGGTGTGCAGCACTCCGTTACCCCGGCCGCTGATCCGCGCGACGGTCAGATACGGTTCGCCCACCGCGAGTGGCAGCAGCATCTTGCTGCGCAGGGTCACGGAGAAGGCGAGCAGGCCGTGCACCAGGGCGAGGGTGTCACCCATCACCTCGTCCAGCAGCACGTTCACAATGCCGCCGTGCACGATCCCGGGGTAGGAGGCGTAGTTCTCCGAGAATGTGGTCTCGGCGGCGTGGTCCCCGTTCGGCAGCCGCTTCAGACGCAGCTTGAGCCCGATGGGGTTGCGCGGCGAGCAGCCGAAGCAGTTGAAGGAGGGCTCCGCGTGCCAGGGGAGTTCGATCGCCTCGCCGGCGGTGTGCTGTGCGGTGCTCATGCGGGGACCTTGCTGTTCAGTGACTCCTCGGCGATCGCCCGCCGCACATCGGACATCTTGGTCAGCTTGTGGCCGGTGAGCGCGGAGAAGTACTTGAACAGCTGCTCACAGCACTTCGCCCATTCTTTGCCGTCCTCGTCGACCTCGGCGAAGTAGGCGAACATCTCGTCGATGGTCTCGTGGTTCTCCAGCTCGGGCAGGTTTCCCTTGAACCGGCTGACCGGATGGCGGTACAGGTCGCGGGTGGTGCCCATGTAGATGTACAGGGTTTCCACGACCGACGCGCATTCCTGTGGCCGTTCGGCCAGCTGTTGCGCGGTGTAGTGGACGAACTCGCGCGCGTGGCGCGCCTCGTCGCCGCTGGCCTTCTTCAGGATGGCCGCGAGGACCGGCTCCTTCATGGTGCGGGCCACGCATTTGTAAGCGTGGGTGGCAAGGACCTCACAGATGACGTTGGTGGCCAGGGTGGCCGCCGTGGTGACTCCCGGTGGGTACGCCTCGCGCATCGAGGCGATCGTCCGGTGGTCGATGTCATGGCCCGCCAGCTGCAGCCAGGTCTGGAAGGCGAGGTGGTGCTGGATCTCCTGATAGCCCCAGATACAGGCGAACTGCGAGAAGTCGTAGTCCATGGCGAACTCGTTGAGCAGGCCGTGGGTCGCGGCGATGACGTTCGACTCGCCCACGATGGCCCCCTTGGCGAACACGATGTGCTCGGGTAACACCAGATCGGGCCGGAACTCCTCCCATGGGATGTGGTGCAGCTCCCAGGTGGCGTGCTGATATTCGGCGAATATCCGGGCGCTGTGCATCCGGTCGTCCGCGAGCAGGGGGACCCCGGCCGGCGACTGTGTTCTGCTGTTCACACCCGTTCTCCTCGGTCTGGACTTCCGGTGGCGGGGTACGCCACCGCGCTGTCGCCGTCAGCGGCGGCCACCCGCCGCGCGGCCAGCACGCGCTGCCACTTTCCGCTGGTGGTGCGAGGGATCCAGCGTGGTTTGACCGCATAGACCCGCACCTGGGACAGGTCCAGCTCGGCCGCCACCCTTCTGCGGACCTCCGCGAGCACCGGGGCGGGGTCGGTATCGGTCTCCACGATGACGCCGATCCGCTCGCCGCCCTCGGCATCGGTGTCGGAGAAGGCGACGCAGCGGTGGCGGTAGACGCCCGGCACGGTGCGCGCGACGTTCTCCACGTCGTCGGGGAAGAAGTTCTGCCCGTGCACCACGACCATTTCCTTGCGCCGCCCCGTGACGTACAGCTCGCCGTCGAGCAGGAAACCGAGATCACCGGTGCGCAGCCATCCGTGGTCGAACACCTCGCGTGTCGCCTCGGGGGCGCGGAAGTAGCCGGTGGTCACCGGCTCCCCGGCGATCTGGATCTCGCCGAGCGTGCCGTCGGCCGCCACCGCCCCGTCGTCACCGACGATCCGCAGCTCGATGCCGTGCACCGCGCGGCCCACCGAAACCACCGGCTTGGCCGAGGGCGCCGCCTCGTCGACGGTGCGCGCGACGCCGGTCGTGGCGAGCTCGTCGCGGTCCACCGTACGGACCTTCGAGGTGTCTCCGGGGGCGGGGTAACTGATCGACAAGGTGGCCTCGGCCATGCCGTACACCGGGTACATCACCGACGGGCCGACGCCGCTGGGCGCCAGTGCCTCGGTGAACCGCCGCACGGTGGCCGAGCTGACCGGTTCGGCGCCGTTGAACGCCAGCCGCCAGCTGGACAGGTCGAGCGCGGCAAGCCGCTCGGCCGGCACGCGGTCGAGCAGATAGTCGTAGGAGAAGTTGGGCCCGGTCATCACCGTTCCGCGGTGCGCGGCGAAGTGTTCGAGTACCGTGCCCGGCCGTCGGAGAAAGGTGGTCGGTGAGAACGCGTGGACATCGGCCCCGTTGAGCCAGTGGGCCTGCAAGCCGATCAGACCCATGTCGTGGAAGGTCGGCACCCACTGGACGAACACATCGTCCGGGCTGAAGGCGCCCGAGACCACGCAGGCGCGCAGACCGGCCATGGTCGTGCGATGCGGCAGCATCACGCCCTTGGGCAGACTGGTGCTGCCGGAGGTGAACTGGACGATGGCCAGCGAGCCGGGATCGACGGTGGGCAGCGTGAGTGGGCTGCCGGTGCCGCTCGGCGACGGCGGGGACACCAGGGCCACCCCGGTGGCCATTGTGGTGAGTTCGTGGCCGAGCTCGTCGTAGTCGGGGTCCAGCACGAGGTGGCGCAGGCCCGCGACGTCCGCGATGCGCGCGAGACGGCGCGCGGTGTCCCGCGGGTCACCGAAACCGGCCTGGACCGGCAGCACACTGATCGCCGCACCGGCCCGCCAGAGCCCGAAGACCGTGGTGAAGAACCGGGCGGCGGTGGGCACCAGCACACCCACGATGTCACCGGGCCGCACCCCGGCGCGCAGAAACTCGTGCGCCGCGGCGGCGGAAGCGATATCGAGGTCCGCCGCGGTGATGTCGTCGCCTGCGGTGGGAAATCTCGCGCGGGAGTCCGGTGCGGATTTCGCCAGCAGGGTCAGGCTTTCTCCCAGGGTCTGTCCGGCCAGTAAGGCAGGTCGCATGGATCGCTGCACACTGATTCCCCTATCGCGGGTCGAAGACCAGATTCATGCATTCCGGACCCTTGATTGATAACGCTTTTGAGTCGGGCAATGACAGTTCTGGAGATCTCATCATGGCATGGCCGCGCGAGGCGCAGCGCCGCCTGCGGGAATGACTAGGAGATCTGCTAAACACCCGCTCCACGGAGATGCTGGGCTTGGAAGCGCTTGACCGGAAAGGTTAGCCTGCCGATCTCATCGCCTCTTCCTGGGAATGCTCGTGTATTCGGCGCTATTCCCACCGGCGATACGTGTACGGCCCGTGTTCGGCACGATTCCGACCGACGGTGAGACGGCGAACAGGACAGGTGGTTCCATGCAGCCCGGAAGTACCGCTCGCCTGACGCCGGTCGCGGTCATCGGCCTGTCCCCCTGCCTCCCCGGGGTTGCGCCGACTGAGGCGGCGCTGCGGGCGCTGGAGAACGCCGGCATCGTCCCGGAACGGCTCCGGGAGGCGGCGGCCGGTGTGTTCGCCACCGAGCAGGCCGATCTGATCGCCGCCGAACTGGGCGTGAGCGGGCCCGTGTTGACGTGCGACATCCTTCCCGCCGGTGTGGTCCACCTGGCCTGCCAGAGCATCCTCACGGGCGAGTCCGCGCCGGCGCTCGCCGGGATCGCCTCACCGGACGGCGGCAGCGGATTCCTCGTACTCAAGCCGGTTGCGGCCGCGGTGGCCGAAGGCGATCCGATCCACTGTGTGATCGAGGGCAGCGCGCTGGGCCGGGGCGACGTCGTACGGCAGGCCTGTGCGCGCGCCCAGGTGGAAGGCGACGGGATCCAATTCTGGTGGCGGGGCGACCACCGGGCGGGCGACTACCGCGCGGGCGAGGCCGCGTCGGACGGCCTGCCCGGCGATGGCGGCGAGCCGGGCGGCCGGGGCGAGGGCGCGGTGGGAGCGGTGGCGGCACTGTTGGAGATGCCCGTGCTGCTGGGTCGCGGACGGGTTCCGATCCCCGGCACCCGGCCCGACCCCGAGCGCCGTATCACCGCGGTGCACAGTTCCTCCGACGGCGCGGGAGTGGCCTGCGCGTTGGTGCTGTCGGAACCGCCCGCGCGCCCCTCGCCGTCGGCGCGGACCGCGGTCCCGACGCTGCCGTTGCTGCTGTCGGCGGACAGCGAGGAGGCGCTGTGCGGCAAGGCGGAGAGCCTGCGCGCCCATCTGGCCGAGCCGGAGAGCCCGGATCTGCTCGATGCCGCGCACACCCTGGCGGTCGCCAGGCCGCAGCTGCCGTATCGCGCGGTGGTTCTCGGCGCCGACCGCGCGGAGCTCGCGGACGGGCTCGGCGAACTCGCCCTGGGGCGGGGCGGCGCGGGGAAGGCCGACGGCGGGCGCAAGGTGGCCTTCCTCTTTCCCGGCGAGGGCGGGCAGCGGCCGGGCATGGGGCGCGAGCTCTACCCACTGTTCGACGTGTTCGCCGACGCGCTCGACGAGGTGTGCGCCCATATGGACGCGGTCGCCACCTGGTCGGTGCGTGATCTGCTCCTCGGTACGGGCAACGCCACCGAGGTCGCCCCGGCCGACGAGGCGCTGTACACCCAGGACGCGCTGTTCGCCCTTCAGGTGGCGCTGTTCCGGCAGTTCGAGGACTGGGGTGTACGCCCGGACTTCGTGGCCGGGCACTCGGTCGGGGAACTGGCCGCGGCGACGGCGGCCGGGGTGTTCCCCCTGCCCGACGTATGCGCGCTGCTCGCCGAGCGGATTCGGCTGTTCCGGGAGAAGACACCGGTCGGCGGCGCGATGGTCGCGATGCGGATCTCCGAGGCCGAGGCGCTGGAATCGCTGGCCGGTCTTGAGCATCTGGCCGGTATCTCCGCTGTGAACGCCCCGAACTCCGTCGTCGTCTCCGGGGACCGCGAAACCGTGCTGCGGATCGCCGGAGGGTGGGCGGAGCGGGGACGCAAGGTGAAACAGCTGCCGGTCGACCGGGCTTTCCACTCGCCGCATATGGCCGCGATGGCCGGCGACTTCGAGCAATTCGTCCGCGGCCTCGCCCCGCGACCGCCGCGCATTCCGATTGTTCCGGTGCACAACGCGCTGGGATCAGACCCCGGTGTCGTCCACCTGCCCGAATATTGGGGGGCGCAGGTGCGCGGCACCGGGCATTTTCTTCACTGCGTGACGAGCCTCGACGCGGCGGGCGTCGACACCTATGTGGACATGAGCGCGAACGGTGTGCTGGCGGCGCTGGTCGAGGAGACTCTGCCCGAGTCTTCCGCCGCGAACGCGCATATCACCGCCGCGCTGCACGGCGGCGGGTCCGATCTGCGCGCCGTGCTCGGCACCCTGGGCGGGTTGCACACCCACGGTGTCCCGGTGGACTGGCCCGCCGTGTTCCGCGGCTGGGGTGGCCGGCGCATCCATCTGCCGACCGGCGTGGCACGGCCCTCCCGTACGGCATCCGCCGTATCCCGGGCGATGGATCTGCGGCGGGTGATCAGGACCGAGACCGAGGCGATGATCGAGGGCGGCTACGGGCCGGACCGGTCGTTCCTCGAACTCGGGCTCGACTCCCTCGCCGCCGTGCAACTGGTGAACCGACTGCGGAAGCGGACCGGGCTGAAGATCGCCACAGCCGCGCTCTTCGACCATCCGACCCCGAACCGGCTGGCGGCCCACCTGGAGAACCGCACACCCCGGCCGGTGGCCGCCCGCCCCCGCCGGACCGGCCCGGACGAGCCGATCGCCATCACCGCGATGAGCTGCCGGTTTCCAGCAGGGGTGCGATCGCCGGACGACCTGTGGCGGCTGCTCGCCGAAGGCCGTGAGGTCATATCGCCGATGCCCGAGGACCGCGGCTGGGACCTGGCCGGACTGTACGACCCGGAGCGCAAACGCCCGGGCACCAGCTATGTGCGCCACGGCGGATTTCTCCACGACGCCGCCGAGTTCGATCCCGCCTTCTTCGGCATCGGCGGACACGAGGCACTGGAGATGGATCCGCAGCAGCGGCTGCTGCTCGAACTGACCTGGGAAGCATGTGAACGGGCCGGTATCGACCCGGCCACCCTCCGCGGCAGCGACACCGGGGTGTACGCCGGGCTGTCATACGGCCACTACGGCACCGGCCCCGGGTACGCGGACATCTGTCTGCGACCGCATCTGGCGATCGGCACCGGGGCCAGCACGGCCTCCGGCCGGATCTCGTACACCTTCGGGCTGAACGGGCCCAATCTCGCCATCGACACGGCGTGTTCGTCGTCGCTGGTCGGGCTGCATCTCGCCGCAGCCGCGCTGCGCCGTGGCGAGTGTTCGCTGGCGCTGGCGGGCGCGGTGACCGTGCTGTCGTCGCCCCTGGTGTTCGTCGAGTTCAGCCGCCAGGGCGGGCTCGCACCGGACGCGCGGGCGAAACCCTTCGCCGAGGGCGCCGACGGCACCGCCTGGGCCGAAGGGGGTGGCATGTTCGTCCTGGAGCGGTACTCCGACGCGCGCCGCAACGGCCATCCGGTGCTCGCCCTGATCGCGGGCTCGGCGGTCAACTCCGACGGCGCGAGCAACGGGTTCACCGCGCCCAACGGCGCCGCCCAGCACCGGCTGCTGCTCTCCGCGCTCGCCGACGCCCGGCTGCGACCGTCCGACGTGGACGTCGTGGAGGCGCACGGCACCGGGACGATGCTCGGCGACCCGATCGAAGCCGGTGCCCTCCTGGAGGCATACGGGGCGCACCGGCCCCCGGACCGCCCGCTGCTGGTGGGCTCGCTGAAATCCAATCTGGGCCACACCCAGGCCGCGGCCGGCGCGGCAGGCGTGATGAAGATGGTGCTGGCCATGCGGCACGGGCTGGTCCCGGCGACCCTGAACGTCGACCGGCCAAGCCCGCATGTGGACTGGGCCGCCGGGCTGCGGCTGGTGACCGAGGACACGCCATGGCCCGACCAGGGCCCGCTCCGGCGGGCGGGCGTGTCGTCGTTCGGGATCGGCGGGACCAACGCCCACGTCATCCTTCAGCAGCCGCCCGCCGAGCCACCGGCTCCGGCGGAGCCCGTACGGAGCGTCCCTTCGCTGTGGACCGTCTCCGGCGGCTCACAGGCCGCTCTGCGCGCCCAGGCCGGACAACTCGCCGCGCACTGGGACGCCCATCCCGACCTCCACACGCGCGACATCGGCTTCTCACTGGCCACGACCCGCTCGGCCCTGACCCACCGAGCCGTCCTCACCGGTGGCGACCACGACCGGCTGCGGCGCTCGCTGACCGCGCTGGCGGCGGGCCGGCCCGACCCCGACCTCACGGTCGGCGCGGTGGCAGAGGGCGGTCTGGCCTTTCTGCTGACCGGTCAGGGCAGTCAGCGGGTGGGCATGGGACACGGGCTGTACACGGCGTACCCGGTCTTCGCCGATGCCTTCGACGAGGTGTGCGCCGGGCTGGGCCTGCCGGTGAAGGAGACGGTGTTCGGCACGGATCAGGAACTGCTGAACCGGACCGAGTACGCGCAGACCGGTCTTTTCGCCTTCCAAGTGGCGCTGTTCCGGCTGCTCGAAAGCTGGGGCATCCGGCCGGACCTGCTGCTGGGACACTCCCTCGGCGGGCTGACCGCCGCCCATCTGGCCGGAGTCCTGTCCTTGCCGGACGCGTGCGCACTGGTCGCGGCGCGTGGCTCGCTCATGCAGGCGCTGCCCGAAGAAGGGGCGATGTACGCGGTGGCGGCGGCGCGGGACGAACTGGAGGAACTACCGCCGGGCGTGTCGTTGGCGGCGGTGAACGGCCACCGGTCGGTGGTGATCTCCGGTGCCGAGGAGGCGGTCGTCGCACTGGCGGAGCGGTTCCGCGCCCAGGGCCGCAGGACCGCGCGCCTGCGGGTCAGCCACGCGTTCCACTCCTCCCTGATGGAGCCCATGCTCGACGCGTTCCACACGGTCGCCCGGAGCCTGACCTACCATCCGCCCGAGATCCCCGTCGTCTCCGATCTGACCGGGCAACTCGCCACCGCCGACGAGCTGTGTTCCCCCGAGTACTGGGTCCGCCATGTGCGCGGTACGGTCCGCTTCCACGACGGGATGCAGACCCTGCACGACGACGGGGTCACCACCTTCCTGGAGCTGGGACCGGATAGCACGCTCACCGAGATGGCCGCCGACTGCCTCATGGAAACCGCCGAGGCGGTGGTGATCCCCGCCCTGCGCCACGACGATGTGCTCGGCGCCATCGCGGCGTTGCACGTACGCGGCCATGGGCCGGACTGGTCGCGGTGGTACGCCGGAAGCGGGGCCCGGCGCGTGGACCTGCCCACGTACGCCTTCCAGCGCAAGCGGTTCTGGCTGCTGCCCGACGCGGCCGTGAACCGCCCCCAGCAGACGGACCGGGAAGCCGAGATGGACCGGCTGCGGTACCGGATCGGCTGGCAGCCCACGGCGGACCGGACCGCCTCCCCGCGCAACTGGCTGATCGTCCACTGCGACACCCTCCCCGTGCCACAAACCCTCGGCGCCACGCTCGGCTCCCGGACACTGCCCCTCGCCGTCGACGCGGACCGCACCGAGATCGCCGAGCGCCTGGTGTCCGCGGCGAACGGCGAACCGATCGACGGGGTGCTGTCCCTGCTGGCGCTGGCGGAGCGGACTCGTCCGGGCACACCCGGCGTACCCGGGGGACTCGCGCTGACCACGGCGCTCATCCAGGCCATGGGGGACGCCGGGCTCGAAGCGCCCCTGTGGTGTGCGACGCAGGGCGCGGTGTCCACGGGCCACGGCGACCGGCTCGGCAGCCCGGTGCAGGCCATGGTGTGGGGACTGGGCCGGGTAGCGGCCCTTGAGCACCCCGGGCGGTGGGGCGGACTGGTCGACCTCCCCGCCACCCTCGACGCACCAGCGGCCGAACGGCTGGCCGGGATCCTTTCCTCGGCCGAAGACCAGGCCGCCATCCGCGCCACAGGAGTGTTCGTCCGGCGTCTGCTGCGCGCACCGCTGCCCACCGATCCCCGGCGCGAGTGGCCCGTACGCGGCACCACCCTCATCACCGGAGCGTTCGGCGCGCTGGGCCGGCGCGTCGCGAAGTGGCTGGCCGCCGAGGGCGCCGAACGGCTGCTGCTGACGGGCCGGCACGCCGACGACCCCGAACTGGTCGCCGAGCTGACCGCGCTCGGCGCCGAGGTCGACACCGCCGCCTGCGACGTGGGCGACCGGGAAGGGGTGGCGGCCCTGCTCGCACGCATCCCCGAGGACCGCCCGCTGACCGCGGTGGCGCATGCGGCCGGGGTGCTCGACGACGGCGTGATCGACGCGCTGGACCCCCAGCGGCTCGAACGCGTTCTGCACGCCAAGGCCACCGGCGCCAAGAACCTCCACGAACTCGCGGGGAAGCTGGAGGCGTTCGTGCTGTTCTCCTCCGCCACCGGCGCGGTCGGCAACGCCGGTCAGGCCAACTACGCGGCGGCCAACACCTACCTCGACGCGCTCGCCGAACAACGCTGCGCCGACGGACTCGCGGCCACGTCGATGGCCTGGGGGCCATGGGGGGCCGGTGGCATGGCGGTGGACGGGACCGACGCGCAGATCGTGGGCACGCGGCTGCGCCGCAACGGCATGACGGTGCTCGACCCGGACCTGGCGATCGACCTACTGGCCCGGGCCTGCGCACACGACGAATCCGGGCTCGTCATCGCGGACATCGACTGGACGCGATTCCTCTCGACGCTCGCCACCACCCGCAACAGCCCGCTGTTCACGGACCTGCCCGAGGCCCAGCAGAGCAAGGCCGCCCCGCCGCCCGCGGAGATCTCCGCGCTGGTACGGCGGCTCGCCGGGATGCCGCGGGCCGAGTGCGTCCGTACGCTGCGCGATCTGGTGTGCCAGAACACCGCGCAGCTGCTCGGGCACGACTCGGCCGCGCAGATCCAGCCCGCGAAACCCTTCCATGAGCAGGGGCTCAGCTCGCTGGGCATCGTCGAACTGCGCAACCAGCTCAGCGCGCAGACCGGGCTGCGGATGCCCGCCAGTGTGCTGTTCGACCATCCCACCCCCTCCGCGCTGGCCGGCCACCTCGCCACGGAGCTCGCCCCGGACACCGTTCCACCCGACCGCACACCGCCGGAGGCGGAGCCCGGGACGACCGATCTCGAGGCCATCCTGAGCCTCGCCGAACAGGAACTCTCCCGGGCCGGGGAGGACCGCCACGATGGCTGACGACAGGCTCCTCGACACCGTGCAGCGCCTGACCACCGCGCTGCGGGACGCCCGGGAACGGCTGCGTGTGGCCGAGGCCGGCGACCGCGAACCGATCGCCATCGTGGGCGCGGGCTGCCGGTTCCCCGGTGGAGTGAGCGACCCGGAGGGGCTGTGGCGGCTGGTCGGCGAGGGCCGGGACGCCGTCACGCCCTTTCCCACCGACCGCGGCTGGCCCGACGAGTTCACCGGGGCGGGGGCGTTTCTGACCGACCCGGCATGGTTCGACGCGGGCTTCTTCGGCATCGGCCCCCGGGAGGCCCTGTCGATGGATCCGCAACAGCGGCTGATGCTGGAAATTTCCTGGGAAGCGGTGGAGCGGGCCGGGATCGACCCGCTGTCCCTGCGCGGCTCCCGGACCGGAGTGTTCACCGGCACCAACGACCAGGACTACCGCGGCCTGCTGGGCAAGGTCAGCAACCACAACGAACACGCCGACCACCTGGCGACCGGCACCGCGGCCAGCGTGCTGTCCGGGCGAGTCGCCTACTTCCTCGGACTGGAGGGCCCGTCGGCCACGATCGACACCGCGTGCTCGTCCTCGCTGGTGGCGTTGCATCTGGCCGTCCGCTCGCTGCGCTCGGGGGAGTGCGATCTCGCGCTGGCCGGCGGTGTCGTCGTGCTGTCCACGCCCGGACTGTTCGCCGCCTTCCGGCGCCAGGGCGCGCTCGCCGCGGACGGCCGCTGCAAGGCGTTCGCCGAGGCGGCGGACGGCGTGGGCTGGGGCGAGGGTGCCGGGGTCGTGCTCGTCGAGCGGCTGACCGACGCCCTCGCCCACGGACACCCGGTGCTGGCCGTGGTGCGGGGCACCGCGATCAACTCCGACGGCGCCTCCAACGGGCTGACCGCGCCGAACGGGCTCGCACAGCAGCGGGTCATCCGCGACGCGCTGGCCGACGCCGGGCTGCGCGGCCGGGATGTGGACGCCGTCGAGGCGCATGGCACGGGGACCCGGCTCGGCGATCCGATCGAGGCGTCGGCGCTGCAGGCGGCGTACGGTGGCGACCGGGAAACCCCGCTGGCCATCGGGTCGGTGAAGTCGAACATCGGGCACACCCAAGCCGCCGCCGGTATCGCCGGGGTGCTGAAGACCGTACTGGCGCTGCGAAACCGGACCCTGCCGAAGACGCTGCATGCGGACACCCCGTCGTCGCAGGTGGACTGGGACTCGGGCGCGGTGGAACTGCTCACCGAAAGCCGCCGCTGGCCGGCCGGCCCGGGCCGCCCCCGGCGCGCGGGAGTGTCCGCGTTCGGCATCAGTGGCACCAACGCCCATGTGATTCTCGAAGAGGCGCCACCCGCCAAAGTGACACCGGCCGCCGGAGCGGAACCGCTGCCGTGGGTGTTCTCGGCACGTACCGACTCCGCCCTCCGTGCCAAGGCAACACAGCTGCTCTCGTATGTCGACGGTAGGGACGCGACAGGCGTCGCCTCCGCGCTGGTCACCTCCCGCAGCACATTCGAGCGCCGTGCCGTGGTGCTCGATACGGATCCCCGGGCCGGCCTGACCGCGTTGAGCCGCGGCGGCACCGCGCCGGGCCTGATCACCGGCACCGCCGATCTGACCGGCAAAGTGGTGTTCGTCTTCCCCGGCCAGGGCGGTCAGTGGGCGGGAATGGCCGGTGACCTGCTGGAGACATCGCCGGTGTTCCGGGAGCACATCCACCGCTGCGCCCGGACGCTGGCGCCGCATGTCGGCTGGGACCTGTGGGCCGTGCTGCGGCAGGAGCCGGACGCGCCCTCGCTGGAGCGAGTGGACGTGGTGCAGCCGGCGCTGTTCGCGGTCATGGTCGCGCTCGCCGCCCTCTGGCGCTCCTGCGGCATCGAACCGGATGCCGTGGTGGGGCACAGCCAGGGGGAGATCGCCGCCGCCCATGTGGCAGGCGCACTGTCCCTCCAGGACGCCGCGCTGGTGGTGTCCCGGCGTGCCAAGGCGCTGACCCGGCTGTCCGGCAGCGGCGGGATGGCTTCGGTGGAACTGCCGGCGGACGAACTGTGGCCCCGCCTGGACGAGAAGCTGTGCATCGCGACGGTCAACGGACCGAGGGCTACGGTGGTCGCCGGAGACACCGACGCGCTCGACGTACTGCTGGCGGACCTGGCCGAATCCGGCATACGGGTACGGAAGCTGCCGGTGGACTACGCGTCCCATTCACCCGAGATGGAGCTCGTCCGCGACCGCGTCCTCACCGAGCTGGCCCCGATCTCGCCGAAGGCCACGGACATCCCCTTCCACTCGGCGGTGACCGGCGCCGTACTCGCCGGGACGGAGCTCGACGCCGGGTACTGGTACCGGAACCTGCGCCTTCCGGTGCGGTTCGACCAGGTCATCGCCGGGCTCGCGGCGCCGGAACACTCGTTCTTCGTGGAGGTCGGCCCGCACCCCGTGCTGGGCCCGGCGGTTCTGGAGGCCGTCGGCGACAAGGCCGTGGTCGTCGGATCGCTGCGCCGCGGGGAGGACGGCCGCAGGGCGCTGCTCTCCTCGCTCGCCGAACTGTACGTCCGCGGTCTGTGTCCTGATTGGACGGTATGGGCGGGTCCTGACACACCCGGATTCACCGAACTGCCCACCTATCCGTTCGAACGCAAGCGGTTCTGGCTGATGCCGGGTGAGTCCAGAAGCGCTGACCATCCCGTGCTGGATCCGGCGGTCGAGCTGGCCGGGAGCGATGAGCTGGTGCTGATCGGACGTCTGTCGACGGAGTCGACTCCGTGGCTTGCCGACCACCGTGTACTGGACGAGGTGATCCTGCCCGGCACCGCCTGGCTCGAATTCACGCTGCACGCGGGCGCCGTGGCGAACTGCGCCACGGTCGAGGAACTGACCCTGGCGGTGCCGCTGGTCCTGCCGGACGAGGGGGCCGCCACGGTGCAGTTGCGCGTCGGCGCACCGGATGGCACCGGGCGCCGCAGGCTGGACCTCCATGCGAAGGTGGACGGCGCGGGCTGGGTGCGGCACGGCGAAGGCGTGCTGAGCCCGGCACCCGCCGAGCCCGAGGCGCTGGAGAAGTGGCCGCCCGCCGACGCGGAAGAGGTCCCGCACACCGGGCTCTACCCCGCGCTGATCGGCCACGGGCTGGGCTACGGCCCCACGTTCCAGGGGCTGCGCACCGTATGGCTCCGCGGCGACGAGGTCTTCTGCGAGGTGGCCTGCCCAGTGGACACCCACGGCTTCGTGGTCCATCCGGCGCTCCTCGACTCCGCCCTGCACGCTCTCGGCTTCAGCGGCCCGGCGGCTGGCGAGGCTGACGAGAGCAACGGACCGGTGCTGCCGTTCACCTGGACCGGTGTCACCGCGCATGCGGCTGGGCCCTCGGCGCTGCGGGTGCGACTGTGCGGATCCGTCGACGGCGGGGTGCGGCTGACCGTGACCGACAGCGAGGGCGCGCCGGTGCTGTCGGTGGACTCGCTGGTGTTGCGCCCGGCGGCCGTACGCAGCGGCGCCCCGCGAGACGCGCTGTTCCGGAACAGGTGGGTCGAGGTGCGCCCTTCGGGCGGGCTCGCGGCGGAAACCATGGTGGCCGTGGGTTTCCAGACCCGCCACTTCCCGGCTTTCCCCGATCTCACGACGCTGGAGGAGGCGGTCCGCGCGGGTCTGCCGGTGCCGGGCGCTGTGCTCGTCGGCGGCTCACACGGCTCGGTCCGGGAATCCGCACACCGCGCACTGAGGCTGGTCCAATGGTGGTGTGGGCGCCCCGAGTTCGCGGCGTCCCGGCTGGTGTTCCTCACCTCGGGCGCGGTGGCGGCCAGGACCGGCGACGACCTCCCCGACCTGGCGGGCGCGGCCGTCATCGGCCTGGTGCGGTCGGCGCAGACCGAGGAACCCGGCCGGTTCGTCCTGCTGGACGCCGATGAGATCACCCCGCAGACGATCACCGCCGCCCTGGCCGCCGATGAACCCGAGGTCGCCCTGCGGGGCGGACAGGTGCTGGCGCGCCGCCTGGTGCGGGTCGTCCCCCGGGCTCCCGGAACGTTCGCCGGGCCCGAGGACACCGTTCTGATCACCGGCGGCACCGGCACCCTCGGCCGGCTGCTGGCCCGCCATCTGGTCACCGCGCACGGGGTGCGGCGGCTGGTCCTGGCCGGCCGCCGTGGCCAGGCACCAGGACTGCGGGACGAGCTCGGCGCACTGGGCGCCACCGTCACCGTGGTCGCCTGCGACGTCGCGGACCGGACTCAACTGGCCCAACTGCTCGGCGCACACCGGCCGACGGTCGTCGTCCACGCGGCCGGGGTGCTCGACGACGGCGTGGTGACGGCCATGAACGAGGACCGCGTCGACGCCGTCCTGCGGCCGAAGGCCGAGGCCGCGCTCGCCCTGCACGAACTGACCCAGGACCTGCCACTGACGTCGTTCGTGCTGTTCTCGTCGGCCGCCGCCACCGCGGGCAGCGCCGGCCAGTCCAACTACGCCGCCGCCAACGCCGTACTCGACGCGCTGGCACACCACCGGCGCGCGCGAGGGCTGCCCGCGGTCTCGCTCGCCTGGGGCCTGTGGCAGGAACGCAGCGATATGACCCGCCACCTCGACTCGGCCGCCACCCCACCGTCCACCGCCGACTCACTGTCCACCAAGGAGGCGCTGGCGCTCTTCGACGCCGCGGCCGCACTCGCCGACCCGGTGCTCGTACCCGCCCGGCTCGACCTGCGTGGCCGTCAGGTCAGGCCACTGCTGCGGGAGCTGGTGAACCGGCCGGAGATCCCGGGGGACAATCCGCGTCAGCTGCTCGACCGCCTGGACGAACCGGAGCGCGAACGGGCGCTGCTCGACCTGGTGCTGGACAAGGTCGCGCTGGTCCTCGGACACGACGGCACGGACGAGCTCAGACCGCACGCCGGGTTCCTGGAGATGGGCGTGGACTCACTGGCCGCCGTGCACATCCGCAACCACCTCAGCCAGGCCCTCGACATACGGCTGCGGGCGACCGTCACCTTCGACCATCCGACCCCGCCGGCGCTGGTCCGGCATCTGGCGGAAGTGCTGGCCCGGCCGGAGGGCGAACCGGCCCCCGAGGAGCACGGCGAGACCGTCGACGAGCTGATCGCCCGGACCAGGGCCACCGCCTGGGCGCAGACGCGCGCCTACTTCACCTCGCCGGCCGAGCTGCCGCGGATCCCACGACCGCCCCGGCTGGCCGGTGGCCCGGAGGGGCCGGCGCTGGTGTGTGTCACCTCGGCCGTCGGCACATCGGATCCGGTGCAGTACGCGCGTCTCGCGAAGCCGTTCCAGGGCGAGCGGGACGTCTGGGCGCTGCGGCAACCGGGATTCCACCGCGGCGACCCGCTCCCCAAGACCCCGGAAGCGCTGCTCGAGACGCACGCCGCCAGTCTGCGCGCGGAGTTGGGGGAGCGGCCCTTCGTGCTCGCAGGCCTGTCCTCCGGCGGCCTGATCGCCCATATGCTCGCCCGGTACCTCTACGACCAGGGCGTCCCGCCCGTCGGTGTCATCCTGCTGGACAGCTACGCCCCCGGCGAGGACGAACGGCTCACCCTGCTGGCCCCCGGTCTGCGGGGGGAACTCCAGCACCGGGCCGACGACCCGGACTCCGCGGTGCCCAGCGACGACAACTGGGTCACCGCCATGCTGCACTACGAGACATTCGCCTGGCCGTTCACCGAGCTGCCGGCCCCGGTGCTGTTCGTACGCGCCGGGGAGCCGCTGGAGAGCTGGCCGGCGGACTGGGACTGGCAACCCGTCTGGCCGTACGACCACACCGCCGTCATCACCCGCGGCAACCACTTCACCATGCTGGAGGAACACGCCCCGCATACGGCCGGCCTGATGCGCGACTGGATGCGGGACACCTTCGGCTGAGACCGGCGAGCCGCGTCAGCGCACCAGATGGAGCGGCAGTTCCCGCAGCCCGCGAAAGCTGACGTTCGGTCGCCAGACCAGGTCGTCGCCGGTGAGCTCGATCGTGGAATAGCGCCGCAGCAGCTCCGTCAGCACCATCGAGGTCTCCAGCTTCCCCAGCGCGGCACCGATGCAGTAGTGCGGTCCACCGCTGAAGGCCAGCGTTTTCACTCCGGTGCGGGTCAGGTCGAGGCGGTCGGGATCGGGATAGCGCTCGGGGTCACGGCCGGCCGCCCCGAAAAGCAGCATCACCTTGGCACCCGCGGGGAGGGTGACCTCTGCCAAGGGGACATCTTCGGTCAGGAGCCTGGAGACGATCTGCACGGGAGGGTCGTATCGAGTGATCTCATCGATCGAGTCGGTGATGATTTCCGGGTTGTCGCGCAGCATGCGCAACTGGTCGGGATGGCGGAGCAGCGCCAGGAGGCCGTTTCCGATCAGATTGACGGTGGTCTCATGGCCTGCGACGAACAAGAACTGGACATTGGCGATGATCTCCTCCTCGGTCAGCCGCCCGCCATCGACCTCGGCGTGCAGAAGGAGGGAGAGAATATCGTCTCGCGGCGCTGACCTGCGCTCTTTGAGATGGCCGGCGACGTACTCGCGAAATTCCACCTCCGCCGCGTTCATCTCGACCGCGTCCTCGGCGGTTATCGAGGGGTCGATCACGCGGCTTATTTGTTCCGTCCAACGGCGGCACTGGTCTCGATCACTCCCGGGTAAACCGAGAAGTTCGCAGGTCACAGTCACCGGAAGGGGCAGAGCAAGACGGTGGATGAGATCCGTCTTACCTTCGCCCACGGCGTCGAGCAGCCGGGCGGTCTCGGCGGCTATGCGCGGCCGTAGCCGTTCCACTGAGGCCCGGGTGAAAACCTTGCTGATCGCGCCTCGGATCCGTCGATGGGCGGGACCGTCGAGCATGAGCATCCATTTTCGTACGCTCTGCACGAGAGGGCTGTCCGGACCACCGCGGCGGTTGGCCCATGTCCGGTCCCGATAGAACTCGCTCGACGCTCCAGGCGCGCGCAGTACGGCATCCACATCGGCGTAGCGCGAAAGAACCCAATAGCCGAAGTGTGATTGATGGAGGGGGTCTGTCTCGCGCAGGCGTCGATAGATGGGATATGGGTCGGTGCGGACCGACGGATCTCGCGGATCGAAAATTATGGTCATTTCCATGCCGCCTCTGTATGTCGCTTGATTTATCCCCTGAGGCATAACACTTTCCAGAGACGCACAGCCAGGATACGGAGCCCGGACTAGGGAAAGTGCTATTCCGGCGCGGCCGCCGCGGTACGGTCGACGCGGCCGTGCTCATCGACCCGGACCCGCTTCCTCGCGGAGCCCTCCACCTCGCGACCGACGCCTATGAGGCCGTACTGCGCAGCGACCGCCCGCTGGCGGGCGAGGAGTCCATCGCGCCGGCCGATCTCCTGGACGACCGTACCGGCCCACCCAGCGCATCCGCGAACTCACCACCCGTGGAGGCCGGCCTCGGCGTCGCGACACGCCGCCGACATGTCAGGCGACCGGGCCCCCGACGTCACCACGAGGGCGCCTGCATGAGCAGCCGGGTGCGAACGGCGGCGATCGACGGTGCGTTCTCGGTGCCGACGCGACAGGCGAGGTAGAGCGTGTTGATGGGCGGGATCTCGGGCTCCAGGAGCGGCACCAGGGCACCGGAAGCGAGTTCCTTCGCGCACAGATAGCGCGGCAGCACCGTGATCCCGGAACCGGCGACAGTGGCGGTCAGCACACCCCGCAGATCTGGGGACGACGACAGCGGGGCTGCTCGTGGGGCGGGTGCCGAACACGGTGCGCCAGTAGCGGCGGATGATGGGGCGGTCCTCCGCATAGCTGATCAGGGGGAGCTCGCGCAGGGCCACCGGCCCTTCGCGAATGAGCTGCCCGCCGTCGACGAGCGCGGCCAGGTGCGGGGCGGCGACCAGGACGAACTCCTCATCCGTGAGCGGCACCGAAGCGATCGCCTTGCCGCGCGGGCGGTGGGTCGAGATGACCAGGTCGAACCGGCCGTCGGGGAGACCGGCCAGCAGCTCGTCGGTCAGCCCCAGGGTCACCCTCAGCCGCAGTCCGTCATGGACCAGCGGCGCCAGCGCGGCCAGCACCCGCGTGCTCATGAGTTCGGCGGGGCCGGCCAGATGCATGGGCTTGGTGAACGGGGTGGTCCGGCCGGCGACGCCGCGCTCGGCGATGGTGGCGAGGGCATCCACATGCGGACCGGCCTCGGCGGCGAGTTCATCGGCCACGGACGTCGGTACGACGCCCCGCGGCATACGCAGAAACAGCTGCTGGCCCAGCTGCTCCTCCAGCGTGCGGATCTGCGCGGTGACGGTGGACTGGGACCGGCCGACCTGGCGCGCCGCCGCCGTGAGGGAACCGGACCGGTGGACGGCCAGGAAGGTCTTCAGCAGGGACAGATCCACCAGGGCTCCTCAGGGTCCGGCACACCCATCTGTTTTCCGATGGGTGTGGGGCGATCTTCCCATTGGTCGCCCATGGGTGCGCCGCTCTACGCTGCACAGACGCCGGGGGGCCGGGGAACTGCCCCTCGATCGAAAGCACATCGAAAGCACATCGGAAGCACAGAGGAGACCGCCATGCCCGGCACCCGAAGGATCCTGCTCGCCCTGACCAGCCACCAGGAACTCGGCGAAACCGGCCGGACCACAGGCTTCTATGTGGGCGAGGCCGCGCACCCCTGGAAGGTGCTGTCCGACGCCGGTTACGAGGTCGACCTGGTCTCGGTCTCCGGGGGCCGTCCGCCGATGGACGGCCGCGACCTGTCCGATCCGATCCAGAAGGCCTTCCTGGAGGATCCGCGTATCGCGGAGAAGCTGGCGGCGACGGCCCGGCCGGAGGACATCACCCCCGGCGACTACGACGCCATCCTGTACGTGGGCGGTCACGGCGCCGTATGGGACTTCCCCGACAGCGCCGGTCTCGCCCGTATCGCGCGTGACATCTACGAGGCCGGAGGGGCGGTCGCCGCGGTGTGCCACGGCCCGGCGGGCCTGGTCAACCTCAAGCTGTCCAATGGGGCGTATCTGGTCGACGGCAAGAACGTCGCGGGGTTCACCAACAGCGAGGAGGCCGCGGTGGGGCTGACCGACGTGGTGCCGTTCCTGCTGCAGAGCAGGCTCGAGGAGCGGGGCGCCAAGCACACCGGCGCACCCGACTTCGAACCGCATGTGGTCGTCGACGGCCGCCTGGTCACCGGGCAGAATCCGGCCTCGGCCACCGCACTCGGGGAAGCCCTCGTCAAGGTCCTCATATAGGCCGGGGCAGCGATTCGGCCGCCCAGGAATGAAACGGCTGGTGGTCGCTGTTGCGGCGAGAACCGCCGCCCCGGCGAAGTGTCGGCGAGAGCCCGGCGGGCACGGCCGCCGGGCATGTCGGACACTTGGATTACGACGCGAGGTAGAAGTGAGCACCGTCCTGACAGAGCTGCCGAACAACCGGAAGAGGGCCATCGACGGCCACCGCGCCGACGACATGACCACGCCGTCCGGGCAGGGCGCGGTGCGCGGCTGATCATGTCCTCCGAGGCCAACGACTACACGGAGCAGACCGCCTGCGCAGCCGACTCGCACTCCCCGCTCCGTGACTTCCTGCGGACCGAAACCGGCAGCGCCGCCGTCCTGGTGACGGCGGCGTTCGCCGCGCTCATCTGGGCCAATCTGACGCCCTCGGCCTATGAGGCGTTCTGGCATACGCATCTGTCCCTGCGGCTCGGCTCCCATGGCATCGCGCTCAACCTGCGCGAATGGGTCAACAGCGGGCTGATGACGGTGTTCTTCTTCGTCGTCGGCCTGGAGGCGCGGCGCGAGTTCGACATGGGGGAACTGCGCGAACGCAGCCGACTGGCCCTGCCGGTCGCGGCGGGCCTGTGCGGCATGCTCGTACCGGTCGCCATCTACCTCGCGATCAACGCCGGCCACGCATCGGCGCAGGGCTGGGGCGCGGCCATGTCCACGGACACCGCCTTCGCCCTGGGGATCCTCGCCGTGGTCGGCCGGCACATGCCCTCCAGCCTGCGGGTTTTCATCCTCACCATCACCGTGGTCGACGACTTCCTGGCGCTGGCCGTCATCGCCATCGCCTACAACAGCGGCCTCTCCGTCCCGGCGCTGCTGGTGGCCATGGGCACCTTCGCCGTCGTCCTGCTGGCGCGGCGGCTGGGAGTGCGCCGCGGCGCCGTCTACGCGGTGCTCGCGGTGGTGGGCTGGGCCGCCATGCTCGAATCGGGTGTGGATCCCGTGGTCATCGGGCTGGCCATGGGGCTGCTGACCTACGCCTACCCCGCGGCGCGCAGCGACCTGGAGCGCGCCACCGGGCTGTTCCGGCTGTTCCGCGAACAACCCACACCCGAACTCGAGCGCTCGGTCCGCGCCGGACTGGCCTCCGCGATCTCACCCAACGACCGCCTGCAGCAGATCTTCCACCCCTGGGCCGGCTATGTCATCGTGCCCCTCTTCGCCCTGGCCAACGCCGGCATCCCGATCAGCGGCGAGCAGCTGTCACGCGCGTTCTCCTCACCGATCACCCTCGGCATCCTGCTCGGTTACACCCTCGGCAAGCCGATCGGCGTCATCGGCGCGTCGGCACTGACCACCTGGCTCAGCCGCGGCCGTATCCGGCTGCCGGTCGGATGGGGAGCCGTCGCCGTCGGGGGCTCGCTGTCCGGGGTGGGCTTCACAGTCTCCCTGCTGATCGCCACCCTTGCCTTCCACGGCACCGGCCTCCAGGACGCCAAGATCGGCATCCTGAGCGCCGTCCTCTGCTCCTTTGTCATCAGCTGGCTGATCACCCGCGCCATCGGGGCGCTTCCCCGGGAAGCCCAGCTGCGAGCGCTGCTGGGCAAGGCCGAAACGATCATCGACCTCCCCGTGCCCGTGGACCCCCACCGCGACCATGTGCGCGGACCCCGCGACGCCCCGGTGACCGTCGTCGAGTACGGCGACTACGAATGCCCCTACTGCGGCCAGGCCGAGCCGGTCATCCGTGAGCTGCTGGGGGACTTCGGAGATGTGCGCTACGTATGGCGCCACCTCCCCCTGACGGATGTGCACGTCCACGCCCAGCTGGCCGCCGAGGCCGCCGAGGCGGCGGCCCTCCAGGGCGGCTACTGGGACATGCACGACCTGCTGCTCAGCCACCAGGGCGCCCTGCGCTTCGACGACCTGCGCGGATACGCCGCGGACATCGGTCTGGACGTGGCGCGCTTCGAGCGGGACATGCGCTCCCGCGCCGGTTCGGCCCGTGTCGCGGAGGATGTGGAGTCGGCGGATGTCGGCGGGGTGGCGGGCACCCCCACGTTCTTCGTCAACGGGCGCAGACACCAGGGGGCGTACGACATCACCGGCCTGTCCGCGGCGGTGCGCGCGGCCCGTGAGCGGGCGGCCGTCAGCGCCTAGGCGCGCTGTGCGGGCCGAGGACGCCGGCCGTGGGGCCATGGCAGAGAAACGCCCATGCCGTCAAGGTATCGCGCAATGCGAAATGGGGCTTGGACGGGCATAACCGCGGGTCCCTACGGTCGTGACACCAGCGCAGGCAGACCCGGTACGAGGAGCAATGGTGTCCAAACTCGCCGTCGTCATGACCCCCGAGCGCGCCGCCGACGTATGCGGCCCCGATGCCCGGCGTCTGATCGAGGAACACTTCGAGGCGACCTGGGTCGAAGGTGGTCTTGACGACCGGGAAGTGGCCCGGTTGGCCGCCGGCTGCGACGTATTGCTGACCAGTTGGGGCACCCCTCATCTGGACGCGTCGATCTGGGCCGACGGCGGCGGCCCCAAGGTGGTCGCCCATGCGGCCGGCACCGTGAAGAAGCTCATCGATCGCCAGGTGCTCGACCAGGGCGTCACCGTCTTCTCCGCCGCGGGCCGGATCGCCTGGTCGGTGGGGGAGTACTGCCTGGCCGCGATGCTCACCCTCGCCCGCCGTCTGCCGCGGTTCGACGCCGCGCTGCGCGGTGGCGGCTGGAAACAGAAGGACTTCAGGGGTGGCGAACTCGCCGGCCGCTCCGTGGGCATCGTCGGAGCCAGCTCCACCGCACGCGCCCTGATCACCCTGCTGAAGCCGTTCGGCTGCGATGTGCTGGTGTACGACCCGTACCTGGACGAGACACGGGCCGCCGCGCTCGGCGTCCGCACCGCCACGCTGGCGGAGACGCTTCGCTGTGCGTTCGTCTCGCTGCACGTACCCGATCTGCCGGCGACCCGGGGAATGGTGACCAGGCAGCTCATCGAGGCGATGCCCGACGGCACGATCGTCGTCAACTCCTCGCGCGGCCCCGCCGTCGACCAGCCGGCGCTTCTCGACCACGTCCTGTCCGGCCGGCTCCTCGCCGCGCTGGATGTGTACGACCCCGAGCCCCCGAGCTTCGGCGAATCCGTGCTGAGCTGCCGGAATCTGCTGCTCACCCCGCATATCGCCGGAGACACCACGGAAGGGCATCTCGCGCTGGCCGGATATGTGCTGACCGATGTCGTGGACTGGCTCGACAAGGGCGTCCACGGCCCGAGCCACGTCGATCCCGCCGCATGGCCGACCACCGCATGACCACCTGCCTGCGCACCCCCTCAGCTCTCCCTCTCAGGTCTCCCGCGAAAGGACCCACGCTCCCATGTCGCGTATCACGGCGGTCGATGTCTTCCCCGTGGCCGTGCCGTTCGCCCGGCGGTTCGTACTCGGCAGCGGCACCGTCGGCACCCCGGACCAGGCGGGGTTGGTGATCTTCGTCAGGCTGGCCACGGAGGACGGCGTCGTCGGCTGGGGCGAACAGCGGGCCCTGCCGAGCTGGAGCTATGAGACCGCCGAGACGATCGCCGTGGTCATCAAGCGGCACCTGGCGCCCCTGCTGCTCGAACTCACCCCCTTCGACGTGGAGTTGTTCCACGCACGAGCGAACCGTCGGCTCAGCCCCGCGGTGTCCAACGGCTTTCCGTTCGCCCGGGCCGCGGTCGACATCGCCATGCACGATGCGGCGGGCAAACTTGCCGGGCTGCCGGTCCACGCCCTGCTGGGCGGCAAGGTACGGGACACCATCCCGCTCTGCTCGGCCATCGGCGTGGGGGAGCCGGCCGCGGTCCGCGAGCATGCGCGAGCGTCCGCCGACTACCCGGCGTACAAGGTGAAGATCGGCGGGGACATCGACGCCGACGCCGCGGCCGTCACGGCCGTCGCAGAAGTGGCGACAGCCAAACCCATCTGGCTGGACGCCAACCAGTCCTACCGGCCGAGCGGGCTGAAGCGGCTGCTGCACGCGCTGCACGACGTGCCGGGGATCCACTGCGTGGAACAGCCCGTGCCGAGCACCGACACCCTCGGTCTGCAGCGGCTGCGCAGCATGATCGACCTCCCGGTCGCCATCGACGAGGGCAGCTTCACCGCCCAGGACCTGGCCCGTACCCTCCGCCTCGACGCCGCCGATCTGGTGGTCGTCAAGCTCTGCAAGTCCGGTGGCATCCGCAGCGCGCTGAAGACGGCCCAAGTCGCCCTGGCCGGCGGTCTGGAGGTGCTGGCCAGCGGGCTGACCGACTGCGGTATCGGCTTCGCGGCGGCGCTGCATCTGTTCAGCCAGCTGGAACTGGCCCTTCCGGCCGAGCTGAACGGCCCCGAGCTGCTGTCCGATCTCTACGTCGACCACCTGGACATCGTCTCGGCCGTCGCGACCGTCCCCACCGCTCCCGGCCTCGGTGTCGAGGTCGACGAGGAGCGCATCCGCGCCGAGTCGACGGACCTGGCGTTCGCCTGACACCGCACGTCCTCACCGGAGCCCCCCCAGCACGTCCCCACCACAGCACGTCCTTGAACAGCGAGGAGACGACGATGTCTTCCAGCCTGTCCCGCCGCACCCTGCTCAGAAGAACCGCCGCCGGAGGGCTCGCCGTCGCGGGCCTGAGCGGCTGCTCGACCGGCCCGCCACCGGGCACCGCCACCTGGTCCATGTGGTCCAACGGCCCGGAGGAGGGCAAGGTCTGGGCCTCGTTCGGCGAATACGTCGAGAAACGCATGCACGTCAAGTCGGTCTCGACGCTCACCCCGTCGGACAGCTACGCCACCAAACTCGACCTGCAACTGGTCAGCGGAACGGCCAGTCTGGTCACCGGTATCAACGGCTGGATGGTGCCGACCTACGCGGCGCGCGGCGCGCACCGGCCGCTGGACGATCTGATCGCCGACGACCCGGACTTCGACCTCGACGACTTCTACCCCGCGATCCGGTCGATCTCGTCCTTCGCCGGCAAGACGTACGGCATCGGCTTCGACGTGGCGCCCACCGTGCTCTACTACAACAAGACGCTGCTGGACAAGCACGGCATCGACCCGCCGTCCCCCACCGAGCCCATGACCTGGGAGACCCTGCGGGATCTGGCGATCGAGCTGAGCGGGCCCAAGGACAGTTACGGATTCACCTGCGGTCCGGCCATCGACGACCTGGTGTCGTGGATCTACTCCGCCGGCGGCAACGTCATCAACGACAAAGGCGACGGCAGCGCCCTGGACGCCCCCGAGGCCCGGCACGCCATCGAATTCGTCATCGATCTGTTCGTCAAGGACCGCGCGACCCCGCCGATCACCAACCTGGTCAGCGCGAAGGCCAGCGGCGCCGCCCTGTCCAACTTCCTCCAGGGCAACGTCGCCTTTATGCAGAACGGGCCCTGGCAGGTGCTCAACGTCCGCAAGGCGCCCTTCGAATGGGACATCGTCCCCTTCCCGGCGGGGCCCGCGGGCAGCAAACCGCGCGTATCGGGCTCCAGCTTCGGCATCCCCTCCGGCGTCAAGGGCTCCGACCTGGACCTGGCCTGGCGGCTGCTGAAGACCCTGACCAGCACCGGCGCGCTGGACATCTATGCGACGGCCGGGCGCAACAACCCGGCCAGACGCTCGTCGGGCAGCGCCTTCAAACCACCGCCCGCCAACCTCGGCGTCGTCCAGAAGATTCTCAAGGGTGAGGTCGGCGGCGGCCACCCCTTCGACGTGACCACCAACTGGAACCGGGTGCGGCTGCTGATGGGCCAGGAGCTGCCACGGGCCTTTCTCGGCGATCTGACGGTCGCCGAGACCATCGAGAACATCAACCCCCGGCTGAACGTCCTGATGCGTCAGCACCGGGACGCCGTCCGACAGGCCGACCGGCGCGGTGAGTGAGGATGACCATGGCTGTCGACACCCGCACCGCCGCATCCCGGACCCCGACTCCGCGGCCCCCACGCCCCCGGTGGCGCCGCTCGGAGGCGTTCGCCGCCTGGCTGTTTCTGCTGCCCAGTCTGATCGGATTCCTCGTCTTCACCGCCGGCCCGGTCATCGCCGCGGGTGTGATCTCGCTGCTCGACTGGAACCTGTTCAGCCCGCCCAGCTTCGCGGGCCTTGACAACTTCACCCGGCTGGGACCGGACGCGACCTTCTGGTCGGCATTCGGCAACACCCTGTACTTCACCTTCGCCAGCGTGCCGTTGACCCTGCTGGTCAGCCTGGCCCTCGCCCTGCTGCTCAACCAGGGGCTCCGGCGCATCGCGGTCTTCCGTTCGCTGCTTCTGCTGCCGTACGCCACCATCACCGTCGCGGTGGCCTTCGTCTGGGTCTGGCTCTACATCCCGACCGACGGACTGGTCAACGCCGTGCTCGGCGTCTTCGGAATCGACGGCCCGGCGTGGCTGATCTCGGACGACTGGGCGATGCCGGCGCTGATCGTGATGAGCGTCTGGAAGAGCTTCGGCTTCGGCATGGTGATCTTCCTGGCCGGACTGCAGGCCATCCCGCAGCAGCTGTACGAGGCCGCCAGGGTCGACGGCGCCACACCGTGGCGGACCTTCCGCAGTGTGACGCTGCCACTGCTCTCACCGGCGATGTTCTTTGTCGTCGTCACCTCGATCATCAATTCGTTCCAGGTGTTCGACCAGGCCCTGGTGATGACGGACGGCGGGCCGGGGTCACGTACCACCACCCTCGTCATGTACATCTACCAAACGGGGTTCCAGAACTACGAGCAGGGCTACGCGGCCGCGCAGTCGATCGTGCTGTTCGCCTTCATCGCGGTGGTCACCGCGATGCAGTTCCTCCTCCAGCGGAGGCTGGTGCACTATGACAACTGACATCCCCGTACTCGCGCCGCTGCGCCGCTCGCCCGTCGCCCGACGGAAACTGCTGGTGTTCACCTGCTTCCTGGCCACGGCGGTCACCCTCACCCCGATCGTGATGATGGTGCTGGTCGCCTTCCAGTCCGACACCGAGTCGATGCAGACCAAGCCCTCGTTCTGGCCGAGCAGTTGGCACACCGAGAACATCAGCCGCGCCTTCGACCTGGTCCCCATCGGCCGCTATCTGCTGAACACCGTGATCTTCGCCGGTGGCACCACGATCCTGGAGACGATCACCGCGGCGCTGGCCGCGTACGCCTTCGCCCGGCTCAACTTCCGGGGCCGCGAGGTGCTGTTCGGGGTGTATCTGGCCACCTTGATGATCCCGTCGCAGGTCACCCTGGTCCCGCAGTTCATCCTGGTCGCCAAGTTGCACGGGGTCGACACCTGGGCGGGGATGATCCTGCCGCACGCCTTCACCGCGCTCGGGGTGTTCCTGCTGCGGCAGTTCTTCCTCGGCATCCCCCGCGACTACGAGGAGGCGGCCCGGCTGGACGGGGCGAACCGCTGGCAGACCTTCATCCGGGTGATCGTCCCGCTGGCCGTACCGGCCATCGCCACCCTGGCCGTGTTCAAGTTCATCAGCCAGTGGAACAACCTGCTCTGGCCGCTGGTGATCTCCAACAGCGACGCCACCAGAACCGCGTCGGTCGGCCTCCAGGTGTTCCAGTCCACCAACGGAACCCAGTGGAACCTGATGCTGATGGCGGCCACCATCACCACCGTCCCGCTGATCCTGCTCTTCTTCCTCACCCAGCGATGGTTCGTCAAAGGCATCACCATGAGCGGACTCGGAGGCCGCTGACCCATGACATATCTGTGGTCCGTCTTCACCAAGCCCTGGTCCGCCCTGCCCGGCGACGAACTGGGCAAGCTGGTCTCCGGGCTCGGCTTCAGCGGCGCCGAGGTCCCGGTACGGGACAGCGCCTATGTCACCCCGGCCGAGGCGGAACGGCTGCTGCCGCCCTTCGCCGCACGGCTGAGGGCCGAGGGCGTCGAGGTCATCAGCGTCGCGAGCGGCCTGGACGAACCCGTCTTCGCGGCGTGCCGGGCGGCGGACGTACCGATGATCCGCGTCATGGCCGAGCTCGGCCCCGACGGCTACACCGCCTCCGTACGCCGCTTCCGGCAGCGCCTGGAGGCCGCCGCGCCCCTGGTGAAGCGGTACGGCGTGCAGGTGGGGGTGCAGCCGCACCATGGGCGCTTCGTCTCCTCCGCGCTGGGCGTGATGGACCTTCTCGACGGGCTGCCGGTGGACGGTTTCCGGGTGGTGTGGGACGCGGCCCACGACGCGCTCGCGGGCGACGACCCCGGGGTGACGCTGCCGCTGGTCGCGGACCGGCTCGGCATCGTCAACCTCAAGAACGTCGTCCATGTGCCGGTCGAGCCCGCCGGTGGGTCGGCCGGTGAGTCGGTCGGCGGTCACTGGAAGCCGTGGTTCGTCCCGGGCGCCGAGGGGCGGTCGAACTGGTCGGCGGTCTTCGACCGGCTGGCGGCCATGGGCTGGACGGGGCCCGTCTGTCTGTCGGGCCAGTACTCCGACCCGAGCGTTCCGGTCGAGGAGCGCCTGGTGACGGACCTGGCGGCGGCGCGCGCGGCGAGCGCCTGACGCGCCGGCGCCAGGCTCAGACGAACTGCTGGACCACCAGCACGGTCGCGCTCGCCACCGCGAGCACCATGGCGGCGGACCGGGTACGCCGCATGTCCAGCCTGCCCGACAGCGGGCGGGCCAGCAGCACCCCGATTGCCGCGGCCGGGGCCAGCAGGGCGGTGTACCGCAGGCTGTTCGTGTGCACGGCCCCGGTCGCCGCCAGCGTGACCAGACTCATCGCGGAGCCGACCAGGAAGAACCCGCTCATCGTGGAGCGCAGCTTCGGGCCGCTCAAGCGCTGCCAGACCATGGCCATCGGCGGCCCTCCGATGGAGGTGGCCGTGCCCATCACCCCCGAGACCAGCCCGGCCAGCAGCACGGACCGCCGTCCCGTGCGGGGTACGAAGCCGCGCAGGCTCACCGCGACGCCCGCGAGGACGACCGCGGCGACGAGGAAGGCGAGTTGCCGGGCGGGCAGCAGGGCGACCAGTGCCGCGCCGCCCAGGACGCCCGGCACCCGGCCGACCAGCGCCCACCCCGCTCCTCGTACGTCCGCGTGCCCGCCCTCCAGCGCCATGACCGCGCCCGTGACCCCGGTGGCGAGCAGCAGCACCACCACCGGGGTGAGCGAGGGGTCCAGCGTGGCGATCACCGGGGCGGCGATCAGGCCGAGTCCGAAGCCTATGGAGACCTGGAGCAGCGACCCGACCGCCACGGTGACGAAGAGCAGGGCGAACTCCGGCGCGCTCACGCTCCCCTCGGCCCGGTGCCCAGCGGGAAGTGGCACAGCGCCTCATGCGGCTCCCGCCCGGGGTCCGCGGAGCCGTCGCGGGTGATCGCCAGGGGAGCGTGCTCGGCGCACCGGGCCTCGCTCTTCCAGCAGCGGGTGCGGAACCTACAGCCCGACGGAATGTCGAACGGGGAGGGGATCTCCCCGCGCAACTGGATCTCCTCGTCGGGTGTCTCCCCGGAGACGTCGAGCGTGGGCGCGGCCGACATCAGGGCGGCGGTGTAGGGGTGCAGGGGCCGGTCGAAGACGTCCTCGGTGAGGCCGTGTTCGATGACCTTGCCCAGATACATCACCGTCACCCGGTCGGAGACATGCCGGACCACCGAGAGGTCATGGGAGATGAAGACATAGGAGACGCCGAGCCTTTCCCGCAGCTCGGAGAGCACATTGAGCACCTGGGCCTGCACCGACAGGTCCAGCGCGGACACCGGCTCGTCGCACACGATGAGGTCGGGGTCGAGCGCCAGCGCGCGGGCGATGCCGATGCGCTGCCGCTGCCCGCCGGAGAACTCGTTCGGGTAGCGATGGGCGTCACTGTCCCGCAGTCCGACGAGGGACAGCAGCTCACGTACCCGTCGCTCCCGGTCCTTGGCCGTGGGCACGATGTTGCGGTGGGTGCGCCACGGCTCCCCGATGAGGTCGGCCGCTGACATCCGGGCGTTGAGCGAGGCGAACGGGTCCTGGAACACCATCTGCACCCGACGCCGCCAGGCCAGCAGTTCCTTGCCCTTGAGGGTGAACGGGTCGGTGCCGTCGAAGCGCACCGTCCCCGCGTCCGGCCGCTCGAGCCCGAGCACCACCCTGGCCAGGGTCGACTTACCGCATCCGGACTCGCCGACCAGGCCAAGGGTCTCCCCGCGCTCGAGCCGCACATCGACTCCGTCCAGCGCGGTCAGACGCCGGCGCCCATGGCCGAACGACTTGGTGATGCCGCTGACCTCGAGCAGGGGCGGGGAGCCGGCCGAGCTGTCGCGGCGCGGGCCCGTGGCGGTGGTTTCGGTGACGGGGGCCCCGGAGGTCGGGGCCCCAGAGATCTCAGACACGGTCGAGCTCCTCGGAAAAGTGGCAGGCGGCCGAGCGCGAGGCGTCGACGGACACCAGATGAGGACGTTCCTGGGCGCAGCGCTCCCTGACCAGCGGGCATCTGGCCTGGAAGACACAGCCGGAGGGGACCGCGCTGAGCTCGGGCGGGCTGCCCGGTACGGCGGGCAGCGGGCGGCCCCTGACGGCATGCTCGGGTACGGAGTCGAGCAACCCCTTGGTGTAGGGGTGGCGGGGGCGGGCGAACACCTCTTGTACCGGGCCGGTCTCCACCACATTGCCCGCGTACATGACCACCACATCGTCGGCGCGCTGGGCGACCACCGCCAGGTCGTGGGTGATCAGGACGATCGCCATGTCCCGCTCGGTCTGCAGATCCCGCAGCAGCCGCATGATCTGCGCCTGCACGGTGACGTCGAGGGCGGTCGTGGGCTCGTCGGCGATCAGTACGTCGGGGTCGAGGGCGACGGCCATCGCGATCAGCAGGCGCTGGCGCATACCGCCGGAGAACTGATGCGGATACGAGCGGGCCCGCAGCCGCGGTTCGGGGATGCCGACGCGGGTCATCAGCTCGATCGCCTTCTCCTTGGCCTCGCGCCGCGAAAGACCGCGATGGATGCGGAACGGCTCGGCGAGTTGCCTGCCGACCGGCTGTACGGGGTTGAGCGCGGTCAGCGCGTCCTGGAAGACGATCGACAGACCGGGGCCGGCGAGCTTTCTGCGGCCCGCCGGGCTGAGCCGCAGCACATCGGTGCCGGACACCCGTACGGATCCCTCCGTCACCTCGGCCACCGGGTCGAGCAGCCCGGCGATCGACAGGGCGGTCATGGACTTTCCGCAGCCGGACTCGCCCAGCAGCGCCAGTGTGCGCCCCTTGCGCACGCTGAAGCTGACGTCGTCCACGGCGCGGACCGTGCCGGAGGGGGTGCGCAGTTCGACGCGGAGCCCTTCGACCTCGAGCGCGGCGCCTTCGGCCGCGGCGGGTGGGGGCAGGGTTGACGGCTTCACGCGATCACCTCCGGGGAAACAGCGGCTCGGGTCCCGCGCCGCTTCTTGGGCAGCGTCAGACGCCAGCGCTGCGCGGGATCCGTGGCCAGGCGCACCCAGGCGGCGAGCACCGTGGCCGACACCGTGGTGAGTACGATCGCGATGCCCGGCAGCACGGCGATCCACCAGGCGGTCTGCAGATACTGGCGGCCCTGGGCCACCATCAGGCCCCAGCTCACATCGGGGGGCTGGATCCCGATGCCGAGGAAACTCAAGCTGGACTCGGTCAGCATGACGAAACAGAAGTCGAGCGTGGCCACCGTCAGCAGCGTCGGCAGCGCGATCGGCAGAATGTGCCGGTAGATGATCTGCCGGCTCGGGGTGCCGAAGGTCCGGGCCGCGTCGACGAACAGCCGGCTCCTGAGCTCGGCCGACTCCGCGCGGGCGGTGCGCAGATAGACGGGGATACGCGCGACGGCGAGGATCAGCACGATGTTCAGCGCGCTGGGCGCGAAGACATACAGCACGACCACCGCGACCAGCAGGGACGGGAAGCTGAGGATGACATCGGCGACGCGCATCGCGATGTTCTCGCGCCAGCCACCGTGGTAGCCGGCCCACATCCCCAGCGCGGAGCCGATCAGCAGCGAGCACAGCACCGCGGGCACCGCAACGTACAGCGTCGTCCCGGCGGCCTCGATCAGCCGGGCCAGCACGCTGCGGCCCAGTACGTCCGTGCCGAGCAGCCCGTAGAAGCCGTGGTCGAAGGACGGCGGGCGCAGCGAGGCGCGCAGGTCCTGCCGTATCGCCCGGTCGCCGATGAACAGCCGGCCGAGCAGCGCGACCAGGAACACCAGGGCGAGGATGACGGCCGCGACGGCCGCGCCACGGTCCCGGCCGAGCAGCAGCCACCAGCGGGGCGGGCGGGTGCGCGGCGACGCGGCCTCAGAAGTGGCAGTGGTGTCAGGTGCGGAGGCGGTGTCGTCGGAGGGACGGTCCGCGGGATCGGTCATGTTGGCTCCTTCACTCACGCCGGCACCGCCTGGCGCACTCGGGGGTCGATCAAGGCGTGGCAGACGTCGACGAGGATGTTCAGCGCGAAGATTGTCACGGCGGTGATCAGAACGGCGGCCTGGAGCACGGCGAAGTCGCGCTGCAGAATCGAGTCGATCATGAGCTTGCCGATTCCGGGCCAGCCGAAGATCGTCTCCACGATCACCGCGCCGTTGACGAGACCGACGGTGAGGTCTCCGGCGACGGTCAGGACGGGCGTGACGGCGTTGCGCAGGGCGTGTCCGAACACCACGCGCCCGGCGCCGGCCCCCTTGCTGCGGGCGACCTTGACGTACGGCGCGGACAGCGCGCCGACCATGCTGCCGCGGACCACCTGGACGAGCACGCCGAACGGACGGATCAGCAAGGTGGCGATGGGCAGCACCCACACCTCGGGGCCGCCCAGCGTGCCGGAGGTCGGCAGCCAGTCCAGGCCCACTCCGAAGACCAGCACACCCATGATGGCGAACCAGAAGTCGGGGATGCTGGCCGCGATCATCGACAGCAGACCGGCGATCCGGTCGATGAGCGAGTTGGGCCGGTACGCGGCGAGGCTGCCGACCAGCAGCGCGCCGAGGATCGCCAGCAGCATGGTCATACCGGCGAGCTGGAGCGTGACGGGAAACGCGTCGAGCACCATCGTGGCGGCCGACTGCCCGGTGCGCAGCGAGGTGCCGAAGTCGAACTGCACGGCCTGGCCGAGGTAGTCCCACAGCTGCACCGGGATGGAGTCGTCGAAGCCGTGCGCGGCGGAGAACTCCGCGCGCTGCTGCGGGGTGGCGCTCAGCGGGAGATAGAGGTCGACCGGGTTGCCGGTCAGGCGTGCCAGGCAGAACACGCCCAGCACCACGAACACCAGCGGGATCGCGCTGGAGATGATGCGCTTGCCGAGGAAGGACGTCATATCAGTGCTTCCCCGCCTTCACGGGGCTGGCCTCGGCCAGCCGCATCTCGTCTCCGGTGGCGGAGTTCGGCCGGTACCGGACCGACGGCGACAGGCCGAGCAGTCCGCGCATATGAGCCAGGTAGGCGAACTGCGCGACCGTCTTGTTCTGATAGGCGAGCAGATCCGCGAAGGCCTTCGCACGCGCCTTGCCGGACAGCTCGTTCGCGGCGGCGATCCGCCGGTCGAGCTCCTTGGTGCCGAACGTGGACTGCGGGCCGTCGCTCAGCAGGTACTGACTGGTGGTGAAGGCCGCGTCCCCGGCCTGGTTGCCGTGCATGACCAGCATCGCGATCGGCCCGACACCGCGGGGCAGCGGACGCAGCTGGTACTGAAGACTGGTGGCCGTGTCCGCCATACGAATCCTTACGTTCAGCCCTATCTGATCCATCTCGTACTGCAGGGCCTCGGCCGTCTCCGCGATCCCGGCGAACTGGCCGTTGCGCGCGACGATGGTGATCCGCCGGTTGACAGGGACGCCGTCGGCGGCCGCCTCCTTGACCAGCGCACGGGCCTTGGCCACGTCGTACGAGGGAGGGACGAGGTCGTCGTTGTGGCCCACCACACCGGGTGGGACGAGTTGCGCGGCGGGTTTGGCCTTCCCGTCGAGCAGGGCGTCGATGATGCCGTCGCGGTCGATGGCCATGCCGATCGCCTTGCGCACCCGGATGTCATCGAGCGGTGCCTCGCGGCCGTCAAGACGCAGGGCGGTCGTCTCGTTGTTGGGGTAGGCGACCGAGTTCTCCTTGGTCGCGTCCATGGGGTCCAGCGATGTGGTGATGTCGGCCTCGCCCTTGTTGATCATGGCGGCCCGGACGCTGGCATCGCTGCGCCAGACATAGGTGGCCCGGGGGTAGGCGGGAGCCTTCCCCCAGTACTTGTTGTTGCGGGCCAGGGAGATCGAGACACCGGTCTGCCACTTCTCGACGGCGTAGGGGCCGGTGCCGATCGGTATGCGCACCTTGGCCTTGGTGTCGGTGGTGCGCGGCACGACCTCGATGAAGCTGATCCGCAGCGGGAGGATGGGGTCGGCCTTCTTGGTGGTGACGGTCAGCCGGGTGGGGCTGACGGCGCGCACATCGAGTTTCTCGTCGCCGAAGACATAGCCGTCGACGTTGCAGGCGAGATCGGAGTTCACGGCGCGGTCGATGGAGAAGGCGGCGTCTTTCGCCGTGAACGGCTGCCCGTTCTGGAAGGTCACGCCGGTGCGGATGTCGAAGGTCCACGTGGTGGGCTTTGTCTGCCGCCAGCCGGTGGACAGCAGCGGTTCCAGTTTGCCCGAGGTGGGGTCCCGTTCAATCAGCGGTTCGGTGATGTTGGAGCGGACCACGACACCGGTCGCGGTTGTGGATGACTCGCAGGGTTCCAGCGTAGGGGGTTCCTGGGTGAGAACCACCCGCAGCGTGCTGCCGTCCGCGCTGCCGGCGTCACCGGCGCTGTCGCTGTTCGCCACGGTGCACGCGCTGGTCAGCAGCATCGTGCCCGAGGCCAGAAGCGCGAGAACCGGATGTGCTCGGGACCTTCTTGGGCGAGGCAAGGAGCGTACGGAGGACTTCATCGTCGGCGTATCTCCGAAAGGGCTGAAGTGGTGCCGCCGGAGACGCGATTGCTGACATGGCTGTCCATACATGCGTACCCGGTCTGCATTTGTAAACGCCGAAGCTAAGGCCGAGGTGCAGGGGCGTCAAGGGGTGTGGCCAAAGCGTTGGTTGCGCGGTCCGCAGCAGGTCGGGACGGGCCCCGCGGTCACCCATTGATATGGAGAAGGTATCGAGCGATACAGTTTTGAGCTTAGACACGCATCGAAATCGGCCATACGCTCCCGCCCATTCCACAAGAACGGGAGTGGCCCCATGCCTTCCTCAACTGGCACCGTCGGCACCGTGTTGCAGGTGTGTCCACTGCTGCCGACGCTGGAGTCCGCGCTGGCCGAGCACCATCACACCGTGCGGCTCGCGGAACTGCCCGATCCCGACGCCTATCTGCGGGACCACGGTGGCGAGGTGGTGGCGGCTGTGACCAGCGCCCGGATCGGCGTGTCGAACGAGCTGATGGACGCCCTGCCCGCGCTCCGCGCGATCGTCCACTTCGGGGTCGGCTACGAGACCACGGATGTCGCCCGGGCCCGGGCGCGCGGTATCGACGTCAGCAACACCCCGGACGTCCTCACCGACTGCGTGGCCGATCTCGCCGTCGGCGCCCTGATCGATGTGATGCGCCGGCTGTCGGCCGCCGACCGCTTCGTCCGCCGCGGCGACTGGCTCCAGGACGCCTTCCCCCTCGCGTCCAAGGTGAGCGGAAAGCGCGTGGGCATCCTCGGGCTCGGCAGGATCGGCCGCGCCATCGCCCGGCGGCTCGAGGGCTTCGATGTCGAGCTCCTTTACTGCTCACGTACGCCCGTCGAGGACGTGAGCTATCGGCGTGTGTCCTCGCCCACCGAGCTCGCCGCGGAATGTGACGCGCTGGTCGTGGCGGTCTCCGGAGGCGGCGCCACCCAGGGCCTGGTCTCGGCGAGTGTGCTCGACGCGCTCGGCCCCCAGGGCTGTCTGGTGAACGTCTCGAGGGGCAGTGTCATCGATGAGCCGGCCCTGGTGAACGCCCTGGTCAGCGGTGGGATAGCGGGCGCGGCACTCGACGTCTTCGCGGATGAGCCCCGTGTCCCCAAGGATCTGCTGGACCTGGACACGGTCGTCCTGCTTCCGCATATCGCCAGCGCCACCCATGAGACACGTGAGGCCATGGGGGAGCTCACCTTCCGCAATCTGCACCGGTTCATGACCGAGGGCAGCCTGCTCACGCCGGTGCCGGAACATTGACAGCCGGACGGGCTCCTGTTTACAAATGAAGACGTCGGCTACATATGAGGACGGTGTTCATGGCTGGGACGGCTGAACGCATCGCCGAAGTCACGGTGACCCCGGTGGCTTTCCGGGACTACCCCTTGCTCAACACGGTGGGAGTGCATGAGCCGTACGCGCTGCGCACCATCGTCGAAGTCACCACGGAAGGCGGCGTCACCGGCATCGGTGAGACCTACGGTGGCAGCGTGCATCTGGAGCGGGTGCGCCGGACCGCCGAGGAACTTGTCGGCATGGACATCTGGAGCCTGAACGACCTGCTGTCGCGCACCCGCCGCGCGCTAGGTTCGGACACCTCCGGAGGCGACGGCATGTCCGGCATGGTCACGGGCAGCAGCACGGTGGACCGCGTGGTGTCGCCGTTCGACGTCGCCGCCCTGGACATCCAGGGCAAGCTGGTCGGGCGGCCGGTCAGCGACCTCCTCGGCGGCGCCGTGCGTCCCTCCGTCCCCTACAGCGCCTACCTCTTCTACAAGTGGGCCGGACACCCGGATCAGCCGGACGACGACTGGGGCGCCGCGCTCGACCCGGAGGGGCTGGTCGAACAGGCCCGGCGCATGATCGACCAGTACGGCTTCTCCTCCATCAAGCTCAAGGGCGGCGTCTTCGCTCCCGACGAGGAGATCGCCGCGATCCGCGCCCTGCGGGAGGCCTTCCCCGAACTGCCGCTGCGGCTCGACCCGAACGGTGCGTGGAGCGAGGAGACCTCGCTCCACGTCGCCCGGGAACTCGGTGGAACCCTCCAGTACCTGGAGGACCCGACCCCGGGCCTGGCCGGTATGGCGGCCGTGGCACGGCAGACCGACACACCGCTCGCCACCAATATGTGCGTCGTCTCCTTCGACGACCTCGCCCCCGCCGTCGCACAGGGCTCGGTGGGCATCGTGCTGTCCGACCACCACTTCTGGGGCGGTCTGCGGCGTGCTGCGCACCTCGGCGCGATCTGCGAGACCTTCGGCCTCGGCATGTCCATGCACTCCAACTCCCATCTGGGCATCAGCCTCGCCGCGATGACCCATCTGGCCGCCGCCACGCCACGGCTGACCTACGCCTGCGATACGCACTGGCCGTGGAAGCGGCCGGACGAGGACGTGATCGCCCCCGGAGTGCTGCGGTTCACCGAAGGGCAGGTCGACGTGCCCACCGCCCCCGGACTCGGCGTGGATCTCGACCGGGACGCGCTCGCCCGGCTGCACCAGCAGTACCTCGACTGCGGGCTGCGCGACCGCGACGACACCGGCTATATGCGCCGCGTCGACCCCGACTTCGACCCCACCACGCCCCGGTGGTGACCGCGCCATGCGCATCATGCTCAACCACCGGATCCTGAGCAGGTTCAGCGAGCGGCTGAGGACGCGTACCGAGGGCCACCACGAGTGGCTGGAGGCCTCCGACTGGGACGCGGAGCGGATCGCCGACGCCATCGGCGACATCGACGTATACATCGGCTCACAGCTCACCGAGGACGCCGCGCGGCGGGCCCGACGGCTCCGGCTCGTCCATGTGGTCGGCGCGGGCTACGACGGCATCCCCCTGGGGGCGCTGGGGCCGGAGGTGATCGTGGCCAACACCCACCACCACGGCAGATCGATCGCCGAACACGTCCTGATGTGTGTGCTGATGCTGTCCCGGCGTGTGCTCGCGGCCGATCAGGAGCTGCGTACGGGGCGGTGGCGGAACGTCGCCGTCGACGTCACGCTGCCGTTCGGGGACACCCTGCGGGGGCGGCGCGTCGGCGTCATCGGCTTCGGGGAGACGGGGACGGAGATCGGCCGGCTGTGCCAGGCGGTGGGCCTGGGCGTACGGGCCGTACGCCGCGATCCGTCGGCCCCCCTGCCGGACGATCTGCGGCCCGACTGGGTGGGCGGCACGGACCGGCTGCCGGAACTGCTGGCCGACTCCGACATCGTCGTGGTCACCGTTCCACTGGGCCCCGCGACCCGCGGGCTGATCGGACCGGCCGAGCTGGCCGCGATGGGCCGCCACACCCTTCTCGTCAATGTCGCCCGCGGCCCCGTCGTTCAGGAGGAGGCACTGTACGAGGCGCTGTCGGCCGGCACGATCGCCGGCGCGGCCCTCGACGTATGGTGGGCCGGCCCGCCGCACCCCCCGAGCCGGCTGCCGTTCCACACCCTGCCCAATGTGGTGATGACACCGCACAACTCCGGCCATACCGAGGAAACCTTCGCCGACCGGGCCACCGAGATCGCCGCCAACATCACCCGTCTGGCGAACGGGAGTCCCCTCACCCATGTGGTGCGTGGAGCTGAGATGTCGAGGTGATTCCCGGTACCCACACCCAAACAGCGGAACTCACGTAAACTTCCCGTCCGTTATTGCGCTTGGTTAGGTTCGGGGACGGGGGCCCGCTTCATGGTGACTTTCGCGCAGTTGAAGGCGGTCGATCCTGGCCAGTTCGAGCAGGCGGCGGACGGCTGGCACAAGGTGAGCAGCAGTGCCAGTGCGGCCAAGGACCGGCTGAACAATGAGATCAACGCGAAGCTTCGCGGGGGGCTCAAAGGGCAGGGGGTCGGTGCGGCGCTGGGGCGGCTGGAGCGGCTGAGTGGGAACTTCCACTATATGCAGGTGGAGTGTGCGCTGATCCTGACGGCGTTGAACGGGCTGGCCGCGGAGTTGCGGGCGGCGAAGAAGAAACTGGACAACGCCGTCCAGGACGCGCAGGACGCCGGGATGACCGTCAAGGAAGACGGTTCGGTGGAGTACAAACCGCCGCTCGTGCTGCTGCCGGGCCAGGAGTACGAGCCGGTGGGTAGCGGCCGTACGCCGTATGTCACGACGACGCCGAAGCAGCGGGCCCAGGGGTTCGCCGACCGGATCGGTGACGCGCTCAAGGACGCGACCGAGGCGGACGGCAAGTACGCCAAGACGCTGGGCAAGCTGATCACGACGGCCGATCTGTCGGTCACCAAGGATGACTGGATCGATGCGGACAACGACCGGGGGGCGGTTGAGAAGACGGTCGGGGACTATCTGCGCGACGTTCCCAAGGACAAGTCCCCCAAGGACAACGCGGCCTGGTGGAAGAGCCTGAGCAAAGAGGAGCAGGCGGAATACATCTCCCTCTTCCCGGCGAGCATCGGCAAGCTGGACGGCCTCCCCGTCGAGGACCGCGACGAGGCCAACCGCGTCGTGCTCAATGAGCAGCGGGCGAAGTACCAGACCGAGCTGGCCAATCTGCCGCCCGAGCCCAAGCCGAAGAACATCCTCGCCGGGCGCTCTTACGTGATCAACCCGGAATGGCTCAAATGGGACAACCACCGGAAGCATGTGAAGTCCTCCCTCGACGGGCTGAACGCCATTCAGGAGCGTTTCGATCTCACGGGAAAGGTCGACCCCTATCCCAGCAAGAGACCGTCCGATTACAAACCGACCGGTGACGGGCTGCCGCCCGCGTATCTGCTGGATATCGACCCCGAGAACAACGGGCGCGCGATCATCGCGAACGGCAACCCGGACACGGCCGACCACACCGCCGTGATGGTCGACGGCACCAAGAGCAAACTCGGCGCCATCCGCACCCCCATCGTCAGGGGCACCAATCTGTGGCAGGCCGCCAGCGCGATGCCGGGCGACCCCGAGGTGTCGACCATCACCTGGCAGGGCTACGACGCTCCGCAGAACATGTTCCCGCAAGGCGCGTTGGACAGGTACGCCGACCGGGCGGCGGGAGATTTCAACGACTTCCTGTCGGGGCTGCACACCTCCCACAGCCCGTCGGCCAATGACCATCTGTCGGTGCAGGCCCACAGCTACGGGAGCGTGGTGGCGGGTTCCGCCGCCCGCCAGGGCACCCTGGAGGCGGACGATGTGATGTTCAGCGGCAGCCCCGGCGTCCAGGTGGGGCGGGCCGAGGACATGGACGTACCCCCGGGGCATGTGTGGAACCAGAAGGCGAAGGACGACCCGGTCCCCAGGCTGGGGGCGCCGTCCCATGGCCACCACGAGGGGCTGACCCAGTTCATCACCCCCCACGACCGCATCTTCGGCGCCAACCAGATGTCCACCGACACCAGGGGGCACGGAAACTACTGGGTGGCCGGTTCGGAGAGCCTGGAGAACCAGGCGCGCGTCGTGGTGGGGCGCTACGACGAGGTCCAGCTGAAGTAGGCGCTTCCTGCCGCGGCCCTGCGCGGCCCGCCGTCGAGCCGCCCCGCGTACGCGCGCTAGTGTGCTGGTGTGAGCCTCCATGTCGTCATAGGGTCCGGGCCCGCAGGGGCCGCCACCACTCGGCTGCTGGTCGAGCAGGGTCATACGGTACGGGTCATCACCAGGTCGGGCCGGAGCCCGGCATCGAACACATCGCGCTGGACGCGACGGACAGCGAGCGGCTGACCGCGGCCGCGCGGGGCG
>NZ_JBSFMM010000064.1:0-50595 GCF_053599555.1 Streptomyces sp. NPDC000941 | reverse complement strand
ACCATCGGCATCGACCCCGCCGACGGCACGATCGCGATGGTGCTGCCCGGTCCCCTGCGCCAGGCGTACGCCAACGCCCCGCGCGGGCGTTATGTACTGGATGCGGCGGCGAACTTCAGCCACCGGAGCTCACAGTGGGCGGACCGGATCGCCTCGGGCGCCTCGGTCCGCTACGACATCACCTACGACCCGACCCGCGGACGCTGGTACCTGGATGCCTCCTGGTCCACCACCGCCAAGGGCCAGACGGATAAGGGCCGACGGCCCCGGCCCCGGCCCTTGAGACGCTGCGCCGGCATCCGGTGCTCGCTGTGGATGTGAACGCCGATCACCTGGCCGCCTGGATCCTGGATCCCTGCGGCAACCCCGTCGGCGCCCCCCACACGATCCCTCTGGAACTGTCCGGACTGCCGGCCACCACCCGCGACGCACGCTTGCGCGCGGCAACCTCCCAACTCCTGCACCTCGCCCAGCGGCATGAGTGTGCGGCGTTGGTGATCGAGAACCTGGACTTCGCTGACACCCGCGCCACCGGGCGGGAGAAGCTGGGCCGTGGGCGGGGTACAGCCCGACGCAGGCATGACGGACCCCGCCAAACCCCTGCCACCACCGCCTTGCGGCGTGCTGAGACAGGGGCCATGCGACCGGAGGATCGCACCGGGACAACCGCCCCCGCAGCGTCGAGTCACCACACCTCAGACCGCACGGAGCAGACAGCTCCGGCACGAACCTCGCGCAGCACCCCCGCGGTGCGTCAGACGCGAGCGCGCCCACCCGGAAAGCGCCCGCCCCACGGCCCCAACACCGTTCGGGGGCCCAGCATCCACGATCAGCAACTCAAGCTGTTCGGAATGCCCGATACGGCTAATATCAGCCAATCAGCTCAGGGACGGTGATGGTGTGGCTCACGCGGCATTCGGGCGTGTCTGGACTCGTTACGGAGCGGTCAGGTCGAGCCCTGCGAGCGCCGCCCCGCCTCGGTATCGCCCTCACCGCTCGGCGGCGCGCAGGGGCCCTCGGCGCCGACCGCGCGCTCCACGCTGTCCATCAGCACGTCGACCGAGCGCTTCCCCTCACCGGCCATCACATACGCCCCGCCCTCAAGCCGCTCGATCAGCCCGCGCGTCCACTGCGCCCCGCTGTCGGCCGAGTGCACCCAGAGCTTCATGATCTCGCCGATATGGCTCCAAGCATCGGGGGTGGCCTCCGGCGGCATCCAGTGCGCGGTGACCACGGACCGCCACTCCTCCAGGGCCGCGACCCGCTCCTTCAGCAAGGAGATCGCCTCGGCACGCGGAAGGTCGACGACAAAGCCCACCCCGGCCGTCAGCTCGTCGATCTTCTGGTCATGGCGGACCAATGACTCGCGGAGCAGCCGGAAGTACTCCTCCTCCCCCGCGTCGGTCAGCTCGTACTCGGTGCGTGGCGGTCCGCCGGCCGTGCTCGGCGCGACATCATGAGCGACCATCAGGCCTTGTTTGGCCATCTGCTTGAGCGCGTGGTAGATCGATCCGGGCTTGGCATTGGACCACTCATGGGCGCCCCAGAACTCCAGGTCGTTACGGACCTGGTAGCCATGGGCCCGCCCATGCTGGCGCACCGCCCCCAGCACCAGCAGCCGGATCGCTGACATCGCCCGTCTTCTCTCCCTCCCGGCCCCTCCAAGGGCCCGCCGCTGTCCAGGCTAGACCGCCTCCACCCGGCCATGGTCAGCCCCGTCCCGCCACTGGCCGACCCTCCTCCTACGCCCGGAGGAACGTCAGGACCGCGAGGACGCGGCGGTGGGTGTCCTCGCCAGGGGGCAGATCGAGCTTGCCCAGGATGTTGCCGATGTGCTTGCCCACCGCGGCCTCGGAGACGACCAACTCACGGGCGATGGCCGCATTGGACTTGCCCTCGGCCACCAGGGCCAGCACCTCCCGCTCACGCGAGGTGAGGCGGTCCAGGGGGTCGCGCCGGCGGCGGAACAGCTGGCGCACGACCTCCGGGTCGACGACCGTGCCGCCGTCGGCCACCCGGCGCAGCGCGTCCATGAACTCCTCGACCTGCCCGACCCGGTCCTTGAGCAGATAGCCCACCGCCGTGCCGTCGCCGGAGTCCAGCAGTTCGGTCGCATAGGTCCGCTGCACATACTGGCTCAGCACCAGGATCGGCAGCCCCGGCTGCTCCTTGCGCAGGGCGACCGCCGCCCGCAGCCCCTCGTCGCTCTGCCCCGGCGGCATCCGCACATCGGTGACCACCAGGTCCGGGGAGTGTTCTGCGACCGCCTTCCGCAGCCCGGGAGCGTTGCCGACGGCCGCGGCGACCTCGTGCCCGAAGCGGGCCAGCAGCCCCACCAGACCCTCACGCAGCAGCACACTGTCCTCGGCCAGGACTAGCCGAAGACTTCGATCGGCTCGCACGGTATCTCCACGCTCAGAATCGTCGGCCCGCCGGGCGGGCTGGAAAGCCTCAGTGTCCCATCGAGCGCCGCCACCCGGTCGGAAAGCCCGGTCAGCCCGCTGCCTCCTGCCCGGCCTCCCGAGCCGCCCGGCAGCAGGACCGCGCCGCCCACTCCGTCGTCCAGGACGGACACGAACAGCGAGCCCTCCCGTATCTCGGCCCCGACCTCGGCCAGCCCCGCCGCGCTGTGCTTGGCGACATTGGCCAGCGCCTCGCAGACCACGAAGTACGCGGCCTTCTCGACCGGTTCGGGCAGCCGCCCCAGCCCTGAGGCGTTCACCAGCACGGGGACCGGCGAACGGTCGGCGGCGTCGCCCAGCGCCGCCTCCAGGCCCCGGTCGGCCAGTACCTGGGGGTGTATTCCATGAATCAACTCCCTCAGCTCCGCCAGCACCTTGCCCGCCTCGCCATGCGCCTTGGCGAGCTGGTCGGCCAGCGGCCCCGGCGGGGCGTCCAGCCGCGCCAGGCCCAGCGTCATGGTCAGCGCCACCAGCCGCTGCTGGGCGCCGTCGTGCAGATCCCGCTCTATGCGCCGGCGCTCCGCCTCGAAGGCGTGCACCAGCCGGGCCCGCGACCGGGCCACCTCCCCGAGCTCTTCGCGCAGCTCGCCCTCGGGGCCCACGAGGAGCACATGGGCGAACGCGGCGCGCAGCCCGGCGAAGACACCCAGGCAGTAGAGGCCGACCGGCAACAGCATCACCCCGGCGAGGGACCACGCGGACGCCTCGCGATAGGAGGTGACCGACCAGTACTTGAGGGCCTGGGCCTGGTCGCCGCCGTCCAGGGCCAGCAGTATCGGAGTGGCCATCATCGCCAAGGGCGCCCCCAGCGCCCCCAGCAGGGCGAATATGTCCACCATCCACAGGCCGAATGCGAACAGCACCGTGTACGCCAGCTCGTACCAGGTGGTCCGCTCCTGATACCGCACGCGCGCCCAGGCGAGGAGCCCCGGCTCGTCCGGTGTGCGGTGCGGATTACGGGCCGGGCTGTTGTCCACCAGCCGCAGCCGGCGGCGCTCGATCGCGCCGACCGGCACCCCGGCCAGCCCGAGCCCGGCCAGCACCACCAGCCCGATCACCAGTATCGTCAACACCCCGCCGACCAGGGCGAAGACGACGATGCCGAGCAGCGCGAGCGCCCCGACGGGCGCGCTGCTCATCAGATACAGCACCGCGCGCCAGGGCCAGGCGGATCGCAGGTAGCCGGGCTTAGACAGCGCCTGCCGGACATTTCGTGTGGACATGCAAGAACGGTATGGTCCGGCACCCCCTCGCCACAGTCGGTCCAGTAGGCGTCTTGGGGGTATGGCTGGCCATACCCCGGAACTATGCCCAGTGGTCGTGAACGGGCGGGCCGGGGCCGGTTGTCTGGAAGGCATGACACGAACTGACCTGGACACCGCGGCGGTCCGGCTCTCGCGGGTGAGCCGGCGCTATGACTCAGGCTCCGGAGCGAGCGGGGTGACGGCGCTCGACGACGTCAGCCTCTCCTTTCCCGCGGGGAGCTTCACCGCGGTCATGGGCCCCTCCGGCTCCGGCAAATCCACGCTTCTGCAGTGCGCGGCGGGCCTGGACCGGCCCGACTCCGGCTCGGTGTCGATCGGCGGCACCCCGTTGGAAGGGCTGAGCCAGACCCGGCTGACGCGGCTGCGCCGGGAGCGGATCGGCTTCGTCTTCCAGTCCTTCAATCTGCTGCCCTCGCTGACCGCCGCGCAGAACGTGGCCCTGCCGCTGCGGCTGGCCGGCCGCGCGCCCGCGCGCGCGGAGATACAGGGGGCGCTGGCCCGGGTGGGGCTGGCGGACCGGGCCGGACACCGGCCCAGTCAGCTGTCCGGCGGCCAGCAGCAGCGGGTGGCGCTCGCCCGCGCCCTGATCACCCGGCCCCAGGTGCTGTTCGGCGACGAACCGACCGGCGCCCTGGACTCCGCCACCAGCCGCGATGTCCTGCGGCTGCTCCGGGAGCTGGTCGACGCCGAGCGGCAGACCGTCGTCATGGTCACCCATGACCCGGTGGCCGCCTCGTATGCCGACCGGGTGGTCTTCCTCGTCGACGGGCGGGTGAGCGGAGAGCTCCAGCAGCCGACCGCCGAGCAGGTGTCCGCCCGGCTGACGCGGCTGGAGACGGTCCCGTGCTGAGGATGACACTCGGCGGTCTGCGGACCCGATGGATCACACTCGTCGGCACATTTGTCGCGCTGGGCCTCGGGGTCGCGCTGATCGCCACCATGTGCCTGGCCCTGGCCTCCACGCTGGACGCCCCCCGGCGGGGCCCGGAGCGGTTCGCCGCCGCGCCGGTGGTGGTGCGCGGCGCCGACACCCTCACCGTTCCCGTACGACGCGGACCGGACACCGGGAAGGTGTCAGCGCCGCTGGCCCGCCCCCGCCCGGTGCCGCCCGAGCTGGTGGCCCGGCTCGGGCGGCTGGGCCCCGTGACACCGGACCGCACTTTCCCCGTGCGCTCGGCCGCGCTCCCCCAGGGCACCGTCGGCCACCCCTGGTCCGCCGCGGCCTTCACCCCGTACCGGCTGACCGCCGGGCGGGCGCCGCAGAAGGCCGGGGAGGTGGTCGTCGCGGGGAGCGAGGTGAGGGTAGGCCACCGGATCCGCGTGTGGACCGCCTCGGGGGACGAGACCCGTATCGTGGTCGGCACGGTCCCCGGGTCGGCCTTCGAGAGCGCGGTGTTCTTCACCGACGACGAGGCCGCCCGCCTCTCGCCCCGGATCGACGCGCTGGTGGTGCGTGCCCCCGCCGCCGAAGTACGCGAGGCGGTGGCGGACACCGCCGGGGCGCGGGTCCTCACCGGCGCGGACCGGCGGCGGGCCGACCCCGACCCGGACCGCGACAGCCGGGCCCTGCTCACGGTCAACGCGCTGCTCGGCACGGCGGCCGGGGTGACCGGCTTCGTCTCCGTCTTCGTGGTCGCCTCCACCTTCGCCTTCGCGGTGGCCCAGCGGCGCCGGGAGTTCGGCCTGTTGCGCATGGCGGGGGCCACCCCCGGCCAGCTCAGACGGGTGGTCCTCGCGGAGGCCGCGGTGGTGGGGGTGCTCGCCTCGGCCGCGGGCTGCGCGCTGGGGACCTGGGGCGCGCCATGGCTCGCGCGGCGGCTGGTGGAGGGCGGGGTGGCACCCGAATGGTTCACCGTCGACGGTCACTTCTGGCCGCTTCCCGTGGCCTTCTCGACCGGTCTGCTGGTGGCGCTCGCGGGGGTGTGGGCCGCGGCGCGGCGCGCCGGGCGGGTCGAGCCGGCCGAGGCGCTGCGCGAGGCCGCCGTGGACAGCCGGACCATGCCGCTCACCCGACGGCTGCTGGGCGCCGGGCTGCTGCTGGCCGGGGTGGCGACGCTGGGGTGGACGCTGGCCGACGACCCGGGAGAACTGCTCAAGCGGAAGACCTACACCACCGAGCCCATGGTGCTGATCACCGCGGTCGGCCTGCTGGCGCCCCTGCTGGTACGGCCGGTGGTGCGGGCGCTGGGCCAGCTGCCGGCCCGGCTGCCCGGTGCGACGGGGATCCTGGCCCGGGAAAGCGCCTCGGCCGGGGTGCGGCGGACCGCGTCCGTCGCCGCGCCGGTGCTGATCACGGTCGCACTCACCGGATCCCTGCTGGGCGCGGCCGCGACGGTGAGCCAGGCGAAGGCGGCCGAGCTGCGCGCCCAGACCCGCGCCGACTTCGTGGTCACCGCGGGGGCGGGCTCCGAGGGGCTGAGCGCGAGCGCGGTGCGGCGGGTGTCCGATGTCCCTGGAGCGCTGGTGTCCGTGTCCGCGACCACCGCCGTGTTCTCCCGTGACGGAGAGTCGGCGCTGGTCAAGTCGGCGGCGCGGGCGGTGGATCCGGCGCGGCTCGCGGCCGTCGGGCGGCTGCCCGTGGTCTCCGGCTCGGTCCGTGACCTGGACGACCGGGGCATCGTGGTGAACGAGGAATGGGAGCGGCCCACGGTCGGCCGTCGGGTCACCGTCTGGCTGGGCGACGGCCGGAAGGCGACGCTGCGGATCGTCGCGGTCCTGCGGACCGGCACGGGCGACAACGGCGCGTATGTCACCTGGCGGAACGCGCGCGGCGCCGCGGTGGACCGTATCGAGGTGCGACTGCGGCCCGGGGCCGACGCGGCCGCCGTCGCCGAGGGGTTGCGGGCGGCGGTGCGGTCGGAGAGCGGACAGGTGCTCACGCGGGACGCCTGGGTGGCGGACGTCCATCCCCGGACGAGTCCGCAGACCCGGCTGGGCCTGCTGGTGGTGGTCGGCATCGCCCTGGTCTACGCGGGCATAGCGCTCGCCGGGACGCTGGTCATGGCCACTTCCGACCGAATACCCGAGCTGAGGGCTCTGCGGCTGGCTGGGGCCACCACCTTCCAGGTGTTGCGGGCCGTGGCGGCGGAGGCGGTGCTGACTGTGGCCGTGGGCGCGCTGCTCGGGGCGGCGGTGGCCGGGGTCCAACTGCTCGGTCTGTGGGGTGCGCTGGGGCGGCTGTCGGTCCCGGCCTCGCTCGCGGTGCCCTGGGGCGAGGTGGGCGCGGCGGTGGCCGCCTGCGGGCTGCTGGCGGTGGTCTCCTCCGTCCTGCCCGCCTGGTGCGCGCTGCGGCCCCGGCTCACCCCGCGGCGGTGAACCGGTCGCCTGCCCGAGCTGCCCGAGCGACCACCCCCGATCCCCCCTCGATCGGCTCCCCCCGATCGGCTTCCCTCGATCGGCTCCCCCCGACCAGCTGCCCCCGGTCTGCTACACCCCCGACCTGCTACGCCCCCGTCGGCTACTGCCCCGCTGCGACCTCGTCGATGAGCTCGAAGGCGGTCTTGCCGTCGATGGTCTCGCGGACGATGTCGGCGTGGCCGGCGTGGCGGCCGATCTCCTGGATCAAGGTGAGCAGGAGAAAGCGCATGGAGCGCACACTGCCTTCGGGGAACCACGGCGCCGGGGGCAGCGGGAAGGTTCCGTTGAGGTCGGGCAGCGAACGGATGAACTTCTCGGTCTCGGCCGCCACCCCGTCCCAGAAGGCGAGCACCTCCTTGACCGTCGCCCGCCCCTCCTCGGGCTCGAAGCTCAGGTGAAAGTTGGAGTGGTCGCGCGGGATGGAGTGCGGCGCCTGCTTGGCGTCCTCGACCCAGGCCTGCTCAACCTCGGCGACGTGCTTGAGCACGCCGAACAGCGACAGCTCGCTGGCGGACGGCTTGAGGAGCGCCTGCTCGTCGGTGAGGCCGTGCAGCGTCCGGCGGACGGCGCCGCGCTGGGCGTCGAGGAAGCCCAGAAGGGCTCCGGCCTCGTCGCCGTGGGCTTCCTGGTTCACCAGAGTGGGCATGGGTCCGCCTTCCGTCGGTCCATCGGGAGTTCCGTCTCCCGATGTCTCCGACACTACGGGCCCTTGCGGTCAGCTTCTGTCCTCAACGACACGTCAACCGACCACACCGCGGCTCAGAACGGGAACTGGCTGCGGCCGTACTGAACGGAGATCCACTTGGTGGTGGTGAAGTCCTCGACGAAGGAGTCGCCGTTGAGCCGTCCGAGCCCGGAGTTCCCCTCGCCGCCGAAGGGCACGATCGGCTCGTCGTGGACCGTGCTGTCGTTGACGTGGATCATGCCGGTGCGCACGCGCTTGGCGAAGCTCACCCCGCGCTCGATATCGCCGGTGTGCACGGCGCCGCTCAGCCCGTACTCCGTGGCGTTGGCGAGCCGGATGGCGTCCTCGTCCCCGTCGAAGGGGATCAGCAGGACCACGGGGCCGAAGATCTCCTGGCCGAGGATCGCGGCGTCCTCCGCGACCCCGGTGAGCACGCTGGGGGCGACGAGGGTGCCCTCGGTCCGCCCGTGCACCAGCGCGGTGGCTCCCTCGGCGACGGCCTGGTCGACGAGGGAGCTGATGGCCTCGGCCTGGCCCTCGTTGATCAGCGGGCCGATATGTGTCGTCAGGTCGCTCGGGTCGCCGACCCTCAGCGACTCGACCTTGGCGACGAACTTCTCGGTGAACTCGCGCTCGATCCGGCGGTCGACGAGCACCCGGTTCGCGGCCATACAGACCTGGCCCTGGTGGACGAAGCGGCTGAAGACGGCGGCGTTCACCGCGTAGTCCACATCGGCGTCGTCGAGGACGACGAGGGCGCTGTTGCCGCCCAGTTCCAGGATGGACCGCTTGAAGTGGGAGGCCGCGACGGTGGCGACATGGCGGCCGACCTTGTCCGAGCCGGTGAAGGAGATGACCTTCGGCACCGGGTGCTCGATCAGGGCGTCGCCGATCTCGGCGATGTCGGTGACCACCACATTGAGCAGCCCGGCGGGCAGCCCGGCGTCCTCGAAGACCTTGGCGACCAGCCCGCCACCGCAGATCGGAGTGTTCTGATGCGGTTTGAGCACGACGGAGTTGCCCAGCGCGAGCGCCGGGGCGACCGACTTGATCGACAGCAGAAAGGGGAAGTTGAACGGGCTGATGACCCCGACCACACCGACCGGCAGCCGGTAGAGGCGGTTCTCCTTGCCGTCGACCGGCGAGGGCAGAATGCGCCCCTCGGGCCGCAGCGCCAGCTGGATCGCCTCGCGGAGGAACTCCTTGGCGAGGTGCAGCTCGAACCCCGCCTTCACATGCGTGCCACCGCACTCCGCGATGATCGCCTCTGTGAGCTCCTTCTCACGGTCCTCGATGATCCGCAGGGCCCGCTCGAAGACCAGGCGCCGGGTGTACGGATTGGTGCCGCCCCACTCCGGCTGCGCCCGCTCGGCGGCGCGGTAGGCCAGGTCGACCTCCTGGACGGTGGCCACGGTGATCGAGGCGAGCTTCTCCCCGTTGTAGGGGTTGAAATCGACGATGTCCCAGGAACCGCTGCCGGTCCGCCACTCACCATCGATGTACTGAAAGGCCAGCTCGGAGAAGTAGGACATGCCATCCCTATCTGGAGGACGGGGCGCCGTTCAACGACACCGCGTACGCGTGGGGGATTGCTCACAGAACATGCATTGCTGACAGAACGTCATCTTACTGGCGTGTCAAGGTCATTGAAGGAGGCCCCGCAGCAAGTCACGGCTCTTTTCCACGGACAGGCTGTCCTCGCTCAGCCGCTCCAACACCCGCCGGTACTGCCCCACTTCCTCGGGTTTGTCGAGGTAGAGCGCGCTGGTGAGCTGTTCCAGATAGACGATGTCCGGCAGGTCGGACTCGGGAAAGCGCAGCAGGGTGAACGCACCGCTCTCCCCGGCGTGTCCGCCGAAGGAGAAGGGCATCACCTGGAGCGTGACATTGGGCTGCTCGGAGACCGTGATGAGGTGCTGGATCTGGGCCCGCATCACGGCCTGCCCGCCGTAGGGCCGGTGCAGCGCGGCCTCGTCGATCACCACCTGGAAGGCCGGCCCCCGCTCGGAGACCAGCAGCTTCTGCCGCTCCAGCCGCAGCGCGACCCGGCGGTCCACCTCGGAGTGGCAGGCCTGCGGCTGACCGCGGGTGACGACGGCGTGGGCATAGCCCTCGGTCTGCAGCAGACCGTGCACGAACTGCACCTCGTAGCAGGAGATATGCGAGGCGGCGCCCTCCAGGCCGACATAGGTCTGGAACCAGCTCGGCAGCACATCGCCGTAACTGTGCCACCAGCCCGCGACATTGGCCTCGCGAGCCAGGCCCAGCAGGGACGCGCGCTCCGTCTCGTCCGCGACCCCGTAGAGCGTGAGCAGGTCCTCGATGTCGCGCGCCTTGAAGCTCACCCGGCCCAACTCCATCCGGCTGATCTTGGATTCGGAGGCCCGGATGGAATAACCGGCCGCTTCCCGCGTGATGCCACGGGACTCGCGCAACCGCCTGAGCTGAGAGCCCAGGAGAATCCGGCGCACCACCGATCCGCTCGACTCGCTCGCGCTCATGTCTGCGACCCTCCCTGTACGGAACGCACCCTTCCGAAGGCGACCCCCGCAGCCCTGAGGCCGAAGTCTGCCACTATTCGGGCTCCGCCCTGTGCACATGTCGTTACTCAAGTGTGAGACGTACGCAAGAGGACGTAGGGAGAATCTGTGTCGAAGTTGGGTACATAGCCCCAAAAAATCTGCGTGCACGTGCATTTGCCCTTGCATCCGTTGTGCGCATTCGGAACCATAGGTCTTGCGCACGTGCAAGCTCGTACGAGATCTGGCCAGGATTCGTCAGGGCCACGGATGCAGGAGTGCTCGCATGGGGACCGAAGGCTCGACCATGCTGGAGCCCGTGTGGCTGGGGCTTCCCTCGATCGACGCCCCCGGCGTCTCCGGTTCCGCCTCCTGCTCGCTGCCGACCCGTTTCGAAGCGGTCCAAGGAGCCCGGCGGTTCACCGGCGACACGCTCACACAGTGGGAACTCCCGGAGATGTTCGACGAGGTCGCCCTGGTCGTCTCCGAGCTGGTCACCAACGCCCTGCGCCATGCCTGCCCCGGCGTCCGCCCGGACGGCCCGGACGGCCCGGACGGCACGGAGGCCGAGGCGCAGGTGCGGCTGCACCTGATGCGCTGGCGCTCACGCCTGATGTGCGCGGTCCGGGACCCGAGCGAGAAGAGCCCGGTGACCGGCGAGGCCGACTTCAGCCACGAGTCGGGAAGAGGGCTCTGTCTCGTGGAGTCCTTCACCGACGACTGGGGCTGGCATCCGCTGGCCGGGACGCTGCGCGGCAAGGTCGTCTGGGCGCTGTTTCTGCTGCCACGACCGCGCTAGGTCATCGCGCCGGGTCATAGGGGACCGCAGCGCGCCGGGTCATAGGGGGCTGGACTTCGGCGGGGCCGCCGTTGCTTCCAGCGCGTGCAGTTGGAAGAGCCGCGTCACATCGTGGGCGGTGACGATCCCCTCCAGATGGCCATGGTCGACGACCAGGATCGGCATCCCGCCCCCGGGCCGCGCCCCCCGGTCCATGACCTCGTTCAGAAGATCGCCCGGCACGGCGAGCGTGCACCTGGAGAGCGGCGTGGCCACATCGCGTACCCGCTGCATCCCCCGGTTCCCGGACGGCACCGCCGCGAGGCCGCGCAGACTCACCAGCCCGCTCGGCCGGCCCTCGAAGTCGAGAACCGGCAGCACCGAATGCCGGGCCGGCGCCGCCACCTCGTCGATGAAGCGGTCCACGGTCAGCCAGTCGGCCCCGGCGGCCACCGGATGGGACATGGCATCGGCCACCCGCACCCCGCGCAGGGTCTCGGTGAGGGTGGCGTGCTGCCGCTCCGCGTTGGCGATGATCACCATGAAGAGACCGATGAGCGAGAACCACAAACCGCCTGTGGCCCCGCGGATGAACGCCACCCAGCCGAAGGCGATCATCGCCATGCCGAAGATCTGGCCGCTGCGGCCCGCCGCCCGTTCGGCCCGTTCCCGGTCCCCCGTGCGCCACCACATCACGGCCTGCACCACCCGCCCCCCGTCGAGCGGCGCGGCGGGCAGCAGATTGAAGACACCCAGCAACAGATTGGCCCACCCCAGCCACACCAGCAGCGCCGTGGGTATCCCCCAGCCGATCAGACCGTGCGCCCCGATCCCCGCCCCGATCGCGACACCCCCGATCACCAGGCTGGTGATCGGGCCACTGACGGCCACCAGCAGCGCCACCCCGGCGGTCCGCGGCCGTCCCATCTGAGTCATGCCACCCAGCGCCCACAGCGTCACGTCCTGGACGGCGACACCTTTCTTGCGGGCGGCGACCGCATGCGCGGCCTCGTGCAGCAGCAGGCTCCCCATCAGCAGCGCCGCTCCGATCACGCTGGCGGCGGCGTAGACGACGTTCGAATGGCCCGGGGTCCAGGCCGGGAGCGTCTCATGGCCCAGGCCGTAGGCGAGCAGGGCCACCAGCACCGGGACGCTCCAGTGCATCCGCAGTGGCACCCCGAGAACATGTCCGACGCGCATCGACCCGTTCATAGCCGTATCTCCCCAGCCGTCTCATCCAGCCGGGCATCGCACCCACCTACCAGTGTCGCTCACCGCGGCGGGGCCGGAACGGGCCGGATCAGACCGGGCCGCATCAGACCGGAACGGGCCAGGCCAGGACGGGCCAGGACGGTTGAGGCCGGGACAGATCAGGCCAGGTCGCGCACCAAGTGGTCGAATTCGCCGCCCTTGATGCCGAGCAGCATCGCCTCGACCTCGGCCGGGGTGTAAATGAGGGCCGGGCCGTCCGGGTAGCGGGAGTTCCGTACGGCGACATGTCCGCCCGGCAGCTTGGCGAACTCCACGCACGAGCCCTGGGAATTGCTGTGGCTGCTCTTCTGCCAGGCGGCCTCTTGCAGGTCCGCGGCCGCCATGCCGTTGTACGGGTGGTCGCGCACAGGGCTCTCCACTGGTTAGTACAGCTGTCAACTGACCCGGATCATAACCTTGTTGGGCTGCAAATGCATGAGCATTCGAACGAGCAAATGCATTCGCATATGCATCAGCAGATGCACGTGCACCATGCGTATCCAAACGATCACCCGATGATCACCGGGAAGCGTAGGGCAACGGCGATCCGTACGGTCGACATATGCGGTCGATAGAGGTGACGCAGGAGACGCCCGACAGGTTCTCCCACATCCGGAAATTCTTCTGGATTGCGTCATTCCGGGCATGGCATCCAAAAGCCGCCGCATATACGTGATCTCCCGGCCAGCAAAAACCGCAGGCCAGTGGCGTGGCCTGCGGTTTTCGCGCTCGTCTCGTACCGGCGGGGGTCAGCGCACAGCGACGGCCGGCGTCCCGGAGGGCTCGGCCAGGGCGGTGGACGTGGAGACGGGCGCGCCGAAGTCCGGGGTGCCGTCGGTGTTCCAGTTCACCTTCTGGGCCCGGGTGGTCCGGGTTCCGCTGCAGCCGTCCGTGGCCTTGGAGTTCGCGTGGTAGGCCATCCAGACCTCCTTCCCGTCGGGAGACGGGAAGAAGAAGTTGTGGCCGGGCCCGTAGACCCCGTTCGCGTCATTGCGCTGGAAAACCGGGTCGGCGAACTTCTTCCACGCGCCCGCCGCCAGCGGATCGCTTCCGGTCAGTTCCATCAGCCCCAGCTTGTAGTCGGGGGTGTCGCAGTGCGAGGTGGAGAAGGTCAGGAAGGTCCGCCCGCCGTGCTGGAGGATGGTCGGCCCCTCATTGACCCCGGAGCCCACCTTCTCCCAGCCATAGGTGGGGGTGGCGATGCGGACGGCGCCGCTGGTCGGGGTCCACGGGTTGCTCATCCGGACCGCGTACAGGTTCTGTGTGCCGCCCTCCCAGAAGGAGTAGAGCAGGTAGAGGCGGCCGTCGGGCATGGACAGATAGCTGCTGTCGATCATCCAGCGGTTGTCGCCGTACGGATCGACCTGGCCCCCGTACGCATATGGGCCCAACGGGTTGTTCCCGGCGCTCTCCGATGATCGTCGGGTCCGCGCCGTGAGGATCGCGCCGAGAGAGCTACCCGTCGGGGCGCTTGCGGCCGAGGACCGCGGGAGGGTGGACAGCCCCGCTGAGGACTTCGCGCAGCCTTTTGGCCGTAAGACGCGGATCGCCGAGGTGGATCAGCGCGGCCTCTGACCCCGAAGACCGCTCGCGGGGCAGTCCGGAACATCCCGGATGCGAAGTTCGGCCAATGGCGGCCAACAACGCGAGGAACGGTTGGTGAACGTCCCGGCTGCCACGGCGGAGTCGGCAGTGGCGGCGGGCGCATCGGCAACACAGCCGTGGCTCCACGTCGTGGCCCCACCTCCGCCGGTTTTGTCAGACCCCCCTGTCACACTCACCGATATGAGATGGGCGCTGGCTGAGACGGGCGACGGGGGCGCTCGTTTCTGCCCGCTGGACCCCGCGGGGCGGGCCGCCGGTCCGATCGTCGAGGTCACGGCCGCGGCCGGGGGCGCCGTCGAGGCCGTACGGTCCCGGCCGGACGTCGAGCGCTGGGTGTGGCGGTCGACCGCCGAGCTCTACCCGCGGCTCCTCGCCGCGGGCATCCGCGTCGAGCGGTGCTACGACCTGGAGGCCGCCGAGGCCCTGCTGCTCGGCCACGAAGGGCGGTGCGGCGAGCCGCGTTCGCTGGCCGCCGCATGGGCGCGGCTGCGCCGGCTGCCGGTCCCCGAGGATCCACCGGTGCGGGCGGCCGAGACACAGCCGTCGCTCTTCGAGCCCGGCCCGGTGCCGCTGCCGTCAGGCACCGACCCCCTCGACGCGCTGCTGGCGGTCTACGCCGGACAGCTGACCCGTACGGAGGCGGCCGAGCACCCCGGCCGGATGCGGCTGCTGACCGCGGCCGAGTCGGCCGGGACGCTGGTGGCGGCCGAGCTGCGCCGGGCCGGGGTGCCCTGGCGGGCCGACCGCCACCGCGAACTGCTGGACGAACTGCTCGGCGAGCGCTATCCGGGCGGCCTGGAACCGCAGCGGCTGGCCGAGCTGGCCGACGAGGTGTCCCGCGCCTTCGGGGGCGTACGGGTGCGGCCCGATCTGCCGGCCGAGGTCCTCAAGGCGTTCGCGCGCGCGGGCATCTCGCTCAGCTCCACCCGCGCCTGGGAGCTGCGGGACATCGACCACCCCGCCGTGGAGCCGCTGCTGCGCTACAAGAAGCTCTACCGTCTGCACACCGCGCACGGCTGGGCGTGGCTGCAGTCCTGGGTGCGGGACGGCCGCTTCCGCCCCGAGTACGTGCCCGGCGGCACGGTCTCCGGCCGCTGGACCACCAACGGCGGCGGGGCGCTGCAGATCCCCAAGGTGGTGCGGCGGGCGGTGGTCGCCGACGAGGGGTGGCGGCTGGTGGTCGCCGACGCCGACCAGATAGAGCCACGTGTCCTGGCGGCCGTCTCCCGCGATCCGGGGCTGATGGAGATAGCGGGCAGCGGGCGGGACCTGTACGCGACGCTGTCCGACCGCGCCTTCTCCGGCCGGCGCGACCTGGCCAAGCTCGCGCTCCTCGGCGCGATCTACGGCCAGACCTCGGGCGACGGCCTCAAGCACCTCGCGGCTCTGCGGCGCCGCTTCCCGGCGGCCGTGGCGTACGTGGACGAGGCGGCCCGCGCCGGTGAGGAGGGGCGGCTGGTGCGCACCTGGCTGGGCCGCACCTGCCCGCCCGCCTCCGCGGGCGGCGACCCGGCCGACGAGGCGGGCCTGCCGCGCGACCAGGACGAGGAGCCGACATACGGCAGCACGGCCGGCGCCCGCGCCCGCGGGCGGTTCACCCGTAACTTCGTCGTCCAGGGCAGCGCCGCCGACTGGGCGGTGCTGGTGCTCGCCGCGCTGCGGCAGTCGCTGGCCGGGGCGGGGCTCCGCGCTGAGCTGGTGTTCTTCCAGCACGACGAGGTCATCGTGCACTGCCCGGCCGAGGAGGTCCCGCAGGTGCGGGAGGCGATCGCGGCGGCGGGCGAGACGGCGGGGCGGATCGCCTTCGGCGAGACGCCTGTGCGGTTCTCGCTCACCGCGGCCGCCGTGGAGTGCTACGCCGACGCCAAGGACAACCCGGACGTCGGCGAGTACGGCGAATAGGCCGAGTAACGGGATCGGTCGGCAGCGGTGAGGGCCGTTCCTCGCCCGACCGGCGCAGCACCGCAGGCGAGGCGGGCGGTCCGGCCCACACGATGATCACAGGGCCGCCGGGCCGACGGCCCCACCACCCCGCCCGCACGGGAAACCTGACCGCACGGGAGACCCGGCCACACAGGAGACTTACAGGAGGCCTGACATGTCCATCAGCCTCGACCGGTTGCGCCGCTGCTCCATCGCCGTCGACCTCGGCGCCGCGAGGACCCGGGTCTATCTCAGGCGCACCGGCCTCGTCGTCGACGAGCCGAGCGTCGCCGCCGTGAACACCCGCACCGGGGGGCTGATCGCGGTGGGGGCGCTCGCCGAACGGATGATGGGCCGCACCCCCGACCATATCCGGGTCGTACGGCCCGTATCCGGCGGCCGGGTCGTCGACATCGCCATGGCCCAGCGCATGTTGCGGTTCCTCGTCGGCAACAAGGTGCGCCGGGCCTGGCGGCGCAAGCCGCTGCTGAGCGCCGCCGTGTGCGTCCCGCACGACGCGGACCCGCTGGCGGAGCGCGCCGCCGTCGAGACGCTGACCGGGCTCGGCGCCCGGCGGGTGGAGCTGGTCGACACCCTGATCGCCGCCGCCGTGGGCTGCGGTCTGCCGGTCGAACGGCCCGAGGCGACGATGATCGTGGTGTGCGGGGCGGCCAGCACCCAGGTGGCGGTGTTGTCGCTGGGCTCGATCGTCGCCGCCGAGCAGGTGGCGGTCGGTGGGGAGACGATCGACCACGCCCTCGTCCAACATATGCGCAACGAGCACGCTTTGATGCTGCCGAGCCAGGCCGTCCGCCCGCTGCACCTGGCCCTGAGCGGCACCGGCGCGGCCACGGACGACACCGAGGTGCACGGCCGGGACGTGGCCACCGGACTCGCCCGCTCGGTGCAGATCGACATCGAGGGCATCCGGGCCGTGGTGCAGACCCTGCTGACCGGGGTGCTCGACGCGGTCGGCACGGTGCTCCGCCGCTGCCCGCCCGATCTGGTCGCCGACCTCGCGGAGCGCGGCATCATGCTGGCGGGCGGAAGCGCGGGGCTCCCCGGTTTCGACGATCTCCTGCGGGAGGCGACCGGTATGCCGCTGCATATCGCCGAACACCCCGACACCTGCGCGGTCGAGGGGCTGGGCGCGATGATCGAGGGCTCGGTGCGGCCCGTCGTCCTGGACCCCCTGGCCTCCTGACGGCCACCACAGCGCAGCCCTGACGGCCACCACAGCACAGTCCTGAGAACCCGTTCGGCAGAGCCCGACGGCCGGTGCGGAACGGCGGCGTCCGCGGCCACTTCAAGAAACTTCGCCACGAGTTGAGCGGCGCTCCCGCCCCGTCCGTAGTGATGGAGGAAGAGGCCGTCCGGGCCACACAACCCCCGGCCAACACACCGGGAGTGTCTGTTGATGATGTCCAACTCGGGTTCCGTCCTGGAGGTTTTGGTGCGCGACGACGCCGCCGTGACCGATACACATCGGTCGAGATCCCAGCGCGGTACGCCGGACGAGGAGCTGATGCGCGCGCTCTACCAGGAGCACGCCGGACCGCTGCTCGCCTTCGTACTGCGCCTGGTGGCAGGCGACCGGCACCGGGCCGAGGACGTCGTCCAGGAAACCCTCGTCCGCGCCTGGCGCAACGCCGACCAGCTCAGCAGGGCCACCGGCTCGATCCGGCCCTGGCTGGTCACCGTGGCCCGGCGGATCGTCATCGACGGACACCGCAGCCGCCAGGCCCGTCCGCAGGAAGTCGACCCCTCCCCGCTGGAGCTCATGCCCGCCGAGGACGAGATCGACCGGGCCCTGCGGCTGATGACCCTCTCGGACGCGATGCACGACCTCAGCGACGCGCACCGCGAAGTGCTCGTCGAGACGTACTTCAAGGGCCGCACGGTCAACGAGGCGGCCCAGACGCTCGGCATACCCAGCGGGACCGTGCGGTCCCGGGTCTTCTACGCGCTGCGCTCCATGAAGCTCGCGCTTGAGGAAAGAGGAGTGACGGCATGACCGCGCAGGCGCACCACGCCGGGCACGACGCCGTCGCCGCGTACGTACTCGGCGTGCTCGACGACGCGGACGCCACCTATTTCGAGCAGCACCTCGCCAGTTGTGACGACTGCGGACGCCGCCTCGACGAGCTGGCGGGCATTGAGCCCATGCTGGCTGAGCTGGCCTCGGGCGTCCCCGGCATCCACGGCGCCCCCGGCCGGCCCGGGCTCACCGGCGTCCCGCACTCCTTCACCGCCACCCCCAACGGCATCGACACGCTCACCGCGAGCCCCAGCCCGGGGCTGCTGGACAGCATGATCGGCGAGGTCGCCGTGGTCCGGCGCAAGCGGCGCCGTCGGCACCTCTCCCTGGTGGCCGCGGCCGCTGTCCTGATCATCGGCGGACCGCTCGGCGCGGTGGCGCTCACCTCCGACGACGGCTCGTCCACGACCATCAGCGCCGAGACCACCGCGAGCAAGACCTTCGAAGCGATGCCCACCAAGATCCAGGCCACCGACCCGGACACCAAGGTGAACGCCACGATCGCCCTGAAGGACAAGATGTGGGGCTTGGACGCCATGCTGCGGCTGAAGAACGTCAAGGGCCCCCTGGCGTGCAGCATGATCGCGGTCTCCAAGAGCGGTGAGAAGCAGGTCATGACGACCTGGTCGGTGCCGCCTCAGGGGTACGGCATCGCGGACAGCCCGGACAAGACCGCCCAGGCTCCCCTGTTCACCCAGGGCGGCGCGGCCTTCAAGTCGGCCGACATCGACCACTTCGAGATCCGCACGCTCGACGGAAAGCTCCTGGTCTCCGTGAAGGCCTGAGCACGAGCAGCCTCCTCCCTCACCCCCACCCTCACCCCACCATCACTCGAACCGCCGATCATGGCGTGCGCCGATGTGAGCGTGGTGTTACACAGAGTGTGACAGTCGTCACCGCGTCCCGGGGGGTCAGGATCCGAGGAGGCACCCGTGGCTGACCCGGACGCCCGTCAAGAGCGCATGTTCGCCCAGTACGTGCTGCCCGAGGTGGAGGTGCTGCTGCGGGTGGCGATGTCGCTGACCGCGCAGCCCGCCGACGCCGAGGACCTGGTGCAGGACACCCTGCTCAGGGCCTATCGGGCGGTCGGCCGGTTCGACGGCCGCCATCCGCGCGCCTGGCTGCTGACGATCATGCGACATGCGGAGGTGAGCCGGCACCGGCAGCGCAGACCGCATCTGCTCGACGACCCGGACACCGAACTCGACCGGCTCGCGTCCGCCCCGGGCGCGACACCCGCCGCCTCGGGCGCGACACCCGAGGAACTGGTGGTCGACACGGCCTTCGACGAGGCCGTGGACGCCGCGTTCACCGCGCTGCCGCTGCGCGATCAGCAGGTGGTGCGGCTGGTGCATGTGGACGGGCTGTCGTACGCGGAGGCCGCGCGGGTGCTGGGCGTGCCCAAGGGGACGGTGATGAGCCGACTGCACCGGGCGCGCAAGCGGATCCGGGATCGATTGGTGGCCGCGGGACCTCAAGGACAGCGAGGTGGGACATGAGCAGCAGGTGGTGGATGTGGTGGCGGAGCGCCGAGCGCCAACAGGCCAGGGAGTGTCTTGCGGACGGCGCCGAGCTCCAGTCGTATCTGGACGGTGAGCTGGACGCGCCGGCCGCGGGCCGGGTCCGGGCGCATGTGGCACGGTGCCACCGCTGCGCCCGGGAGCTGGCCGCGTATCAGCGGATCACGAACGCGCTGACCTCCCGCGGGGCCCGCGAGGGCCCGGACGAAGCGGCGCTCGGACGGCTGCGCGACCTCGTGGGCTCCCTCGGCTCCTTCGCGGACCCGGCCGGGAGCCGGGCCGAGGAGCGGCCCCAGGACCGGACCCCGGACCAGCCTCGGAACCAGCCCCAGAACCAGTCCCAGAACCGGATCCAGGACGAGGTCCCGGACCTGGCGCCCGAAAAGGCGTCGCTGCCGCCCGGAGAGCCGGACGCCAGTGAGAGCGCGGTCCCCAAAGCGGGAGCATGAGGTCGCGCAGCAGGACGACGACGATCAGGCAGGCGCCGACCGCCAGGGCGGCGTCGGCGAGATTGAACACCGGGCCACGGGCCGTCACCATGATCCAGTCGATGACCGCGCCGCGCAGCGGCCCGGGGTGTCGTACGGCCCGGTCGGTACCGTTGCCGAGCGCGCCCCCGGCGATCAGCCCGAGCGCCAGCGCCCGGGCCCGGCTGCGGACCCGCAGCCCCGCGCCCGCGGCGGCCAGTGTCGCGACCGCCCCGGCGAGGGTGATCAGGACGATCAGCAGGGGTCGGCCCCGCCCAAGACCGAAGGCCACCCCGGTGTTGCGCACCAGCAGGGTGTGCACCGGCCCGAACGCGCCCTGCGGCCCCACGGTGCCGTCGAGGGCCGCCACCGCCCAGGCCTTGCTCACCTGGTCGGCCGCCACCACCGCGAATACGGCCAGCGGGAAGAGTACGCGGCCGGTGCGCTGCTGGGGCTTCATCGTCGGCCTCCTCGCGGCCGGCCTCCTCGCGCCTTCGGGGTCGGCGCGGAAAGCGGGCCCGGACAGGAAACCCGGCGAGGTGACGTATCGCTTCCGCCTGAGCCCGCGTTTTTGCCCAGGCCGCGCTTCTTTGCCGTGAGCGGGTCCGTACGCGCGCACGGTCCGTACGCGGTTACGGTCCGTACGCGGGGTCCGTACGCGCGCACAGCCCGTACGCGTGCACGGCCGGCCGCACCCGGATACGACGGAGGGCCCGCAGGCGCCATTGCCTGCGGGCCCTCGCTGTCCACCGCCGGGGTGCGGCGGCCGTACCAAAGGGATTACTCCGACGTCTTCCCCTTCGCCGACAGAAGCGGCGCCTGGTACTTGGACAGCATCTTCATCTTGTTCTTGTCGATCGACTTCCAGTCGTTCTTGAGGACACCACCGGTGTCACCCGAGTTCGGGTTCAGGGACCAGTAGGTGTAGCTGATCTGGTTCTTCTTGAGGTAGTCCATCAGGGCGTTCTGCCACACGGCCTCGGAGCTGTTGCCCGCGGTCTTGCGGCCACCGAACTCACCGAGCAGCAGCGGAGCGATGTTCTGCTTCTTGATGTAGGCCCAGTGCTTCTGCCAGATCGCCGGCATGTTCTTCGGGAAGTCCTTGGCCATGAACCAGTTCTGGTTGTAGACACCCGGGCCGTAGTCGTGCGCCGAGTAGACGACCTTGTTGGCTTCCTTCAGCTTGACCGGGTACTTCTTCACACCCTGGAGGTCGCCGCCCCACCAGAACTGCTCGTTCTTGTGACGGTCGGTGCCCTCGACGAAGATCAGCCAGTTTTTGTTGACGGAGTGGATCGCGTTACCGGCCTTCTCGGCCGCCAGGCGCCAGTCGGTCTTCGGGTTGCCGTCGCCCCACGTGGCCTGGCCACGCGGCTCATTGTGCAGGTCGGCGCCGATCACCCGGGGGTTGTCCTTGTAGCGCTTGGCCAGCTGGGTCCAGTCGTCCAGCCACTGCTTCTCGGTGAGGTTCTGGCTGTACCAGAGCTCGCTCTGGCCGTACTGGTCAGGACGGTGCTGGTCCAGGATCACCATCATGCCGCGGTCGGTGGCACCCTTGACGATCTTGTCCATGATCTGCTGACCGGTGAGGCCCTTGAGGTCCGGGTTCTGCTTGAAGTCGATCCCGTTGGGCTTGCTCTTGGCCGCGAACATCTCGTTGGAGTACGGCAGCCGGATCGTGTTGAAGCCGTTGTCCGCGATCTGGTCGAGCATGCTCTTCCAGCTACGGGTCCACAGGCCGTGCGGCGCGAAGCTGCCGGTCTCGGCGCCGAACCAGTTGATACCGGTCAGCACGACCTTGTGACCCTTGGAGTCCACGATGTCGCCACCGCGGGTGGACAGCGGACCGTCGACGGCCCCGCCCTTGGCCGTCGTGGCCGAGGCGGAAGAGCCGGACGAAGAACCAGAATCGGAATCGGAATTCAGAGCGAACGCGGTCACGGTGCCACCGATGGCAGCAGCCACGACAACTCCGGCCGCGATACCGACACGCAGCCGGTAGGAGCGCGGCCCACGCTTCGACTCGGTGGTCTCGGAAACGGTCGGAACGTTGTTGTCCATGGGGGAATTCATTCGGTGAGACTCCTGAGAAATTGGGGGATGGCTGTTTTCAGGACGCTGGGGGTATTCGTCGGAGGGTCCAGACATTCCACTCGCGGGTCGGAGACTGCGGTCAGCCGGACTAGCCGCGCGCGAGGAAGGAGATCTGCGACCAACAGGTCGAGTCGGAGCCATTTCCAGCTCGACTTGTCCACGTCGATGAGCACCACATCCGGCTGCCTCCGCTCGGCCAGCGAAATTGCTTCGCGTACCGATCTGGCGGCGCCGGCCAGTTCCAGTCCGGGTGTTTCGTCGACCAGGTCGGCGATCGCACTCGAAACCAGATGGTGGTGCTCCACGACGAGAACTCTTTTCATCGGTGGAGCTCCTTCAGGCGGCTTTCCCTTTCGTTCAACGACATTAGGGAATCCACCGGGGCCGAATCACCGTACGCACGACTGAAATCTCGCTACCTCAATTGCGGGAATGCCGGGCACACCAAACGGCCGAATTCCGCCTACCTCGATTGAGGTAGGCGGAATTCGACCGCCTTGATGACTTTATGTCCGATTTTGGGTGCCGATTTCGCTCCGCTGCGCGCTGGATCAGTGACAGTGAGTGACCTCCGAAGGCCGCAGAAGGCCCAGGAAGCGGATCAGGAGGTCAGCCAGAGGTCAGTGGGGCAGGCGCTCAGCGGGTGAGCCGGAAGGCATAGCCCGGGACGAAGAGCCCCGCGGTCGCCGCACAGCCATCGGCCTGCCCCGGCTGCTTGACCCAGAGATAGGCGTCGATCCCGGGGATCCCGGTACGGGCAGTGGGCGGCGTGCCCAGCTTGCGGCCCGGCGGATCGCAGAACCGGTGGTCATGGGTGGGCCCGGCGCCGTTGCGGCTGGTGTCGATCACTGCCCCCAGCCGGGGCAGGCGCAGCTCCCTGAGGACGGACAGGCCGTAGCGGACCTCGTCACGCGTGGCGTTGAAGTTGGAGATATTGAGGGCGATGCCGTCCCCGTACCGGTCGATCCCCGCGCGCTCCAGCCGCTCGGCCATGACGGAGGAGGGAAGCCACCCGGAGTTCCCGGCGTCGTAATAGATACGGGCGTGCGCGGCCTGCCCCCGCAGCGTCCGCCCGGCGTAGGACAGCGCCGCGTACCGCTCGGCCTGCTGCCGCCGCTTGAGGCAGGTCAGATGCGCCAGGGCGTCCGGTTCCAGGATGACGACGGCGCGCGAGGCGCCGATCCCCCGGGCGAAGCCGCCGATCCAGTTCCGGTAGCCGGACAGGTCGGCCATGCCCCCGGAGCTGCGCTTTCCGCAGTCGCGGTGCGGGATGGCGTACGCGACCAGTACCGGCAGCCGCCCGCGGGCCCGGGCGTCCCGCACCACCTGGCGCACCTGCGCCTCGACCCGGCCCTGGTCGGTGTCCGTGAACCAGGCGGCCTGCGGCTGATCGGCGATGCGCTTACGGATGACCATCGCCCGGCGGTCGTGGGGGTTGCCGCGCACCCACTGCGCCGCGGGGTTGTCGGGGTCGGTGTAGAACCGGGTCGTGACCGGGAAGTACGGCTTGGGCAGAGGGAAGGCGGACTCGTCGCCGGCCCAGCCCACCGGTGGGTGGAGCGTGGTCGCGGCCGTCGCGACCTCGGCCATCAGGGCCAGGGCCAGCAGCTGGACGATGCCTCTGCGGGTCCGCAGCGGGGACCGACGGCCCTGGCGCCGCTCCCGCCGCCGCCACCGGGTCTGCGTCGGCCGTTTCGACAGCGCCCCCAGTCCCAGCCACCTCGGCAGACCTATCAGCCCCAGCAGCAGCACCTGAAGCCGCAGCCGCTGCCAGAACCCCAGCCGTCCGCGCGTCCCCGCCGTCCCCGCCGTCCCCGCCGTCACGGGGGTCACGGGGGTCTTCTCGTTCACGCCGGGCCCGCCGGTCAGCTGTCCGAGTTGTTCGGCGGGGGCTTACGGCGGCTGATCAGGAAGACCGCGATGACGGCCAGCACCACCAGGGCCCCCGCCACCGCTCCTATCGCCACCAGCGCCGATCCCTCCTCGGACCGGGCCGCGGAGTGCTCGCGGTCCGACTTGGCGGCCGTCCGCGCGGAGCCGGGCGGACTGGTGGAGGCGGGTGGTGCGGCGCGGTCCGCCAGCGCCTTGGCCGGGGCGATCAGCCCGAAGCCATAGCGCGGGTCACGCCCCGAGGACCCCTTGCGGTCGGCCGTATCGATCAGCTTCTGTACGACCTGGCCCGCGGTCCAGCGCGGGTGCTCCGAGCGCACCAGCGCGGCGCCGGCCGCGACCCATGGCGCGGCGTAGCCGGTGCCCGCCCCGGTCCAGTAGTCCTTGTTCGGGGCGGTGGTCAGGATGGAGACGCCGGGCGCGGCCAGGGTCACGCCCCCGCCGTGGTGCGAGTCGGTCCACACGGCGCCCTTCTCGTCGGTCGCCACGACGGAGACCACCCCGGGGTAGGCGGCGGGGTAGGTGGGACGGTTGCCGTCCTTGCCGTTGTCGCCGGCGCCCGCGACCACCACGGCGTCCTCGCCGACCGCGTAGGTCACCGCCGACCGCAGCGCGGCGCTCGGCTTCTTGAAGGACACCGCCACATCGATGACCTTCGCGCCGCGGCCCACCGCGTGGCGGATGGCCCTGGCGGTGGCGTCGGCCTGCGGCTTCCGGTCCTCGTACACCCCGAGCGGCAGCACCCGGGCCTGGGGCGCAAGACCCAGCAGCCCGTTGCCCCGGTAGTTGCGGCCGGTCCCCACGATGATCCCGGCCGCGTGGGTGGCCTGCTCCATCGCGTCCCCCTGGTCGCGGGTGCCGGTGCCGCTGGGGCCGTCCCCGAAGTCCTTGCCGGCCAGGACCCGCCCGCGCAGATCAGGGTGGGAGGCGTCGACGCCGGTGCCGATGACCGCGACGGTCACCCCGGCGCCCTTGCTGATTTTCCATGCCTTCTTGGCCTGCAGCGCGGTCAGCGCCCATTCGGAATCGTGCATCGCTCCGGAATCGGAATCCCGAGGAACGTCCCGAGGAACGTTCTGAGGAACGCCTTGAGGAACGCCTTGAGGAACACCGATCGCCGCCGAGGGAGCGAGTGAGAGCGCCATCAGGGCGATAACGGCCCCGGTCCGGGCGGCAAATGAACGGTGCAACATCACGTGACCTGACATTACGTCACCTACCTTCATCCCAGTGGGACGCGAGGCCGTGGGCGGACGCCTGGCCGTCTCATCTTCTGCGGGTCTCCGCGGTGCGGACACCCGCGGGCGGGTGACCTGACGCTCCCCTTTTTGGGGGACCAGTTGCAGGCGCGGTTTCCGGGCCTCCCCAAAACGGGGGAGAAAGCCGCTCCACCGAAGGTGGAGTCCACCCTCCCCCGAAGGCGTGATGTCCTCCGAAATCCCGGGGAGCACTCTTGGACTGACATCGGCGAAAGAGCCTCCTGCGTAGGGAGTCGCGATGCAGCGTTTCGGAACGTTCAGCGATCGCACCAGCGACCGCGACCCGAGCGAACGGGTGGGCAACACCCGTAAGCGAAAAAGAATGTTCTTTCGAACGCGCTCGATGAGCGGCCCGCTGGCCGCCCTGAGCGGTCTGGTTCTGCGATTCGCGGTCGTCGGCGTGGGTGGCGTGCTGGTGAACACGGTCTCGCTCTTCGCGCTCTACCGCTGGGCCCACTGGCCGCTGCTCGCGGCCTCCCCGGTCGCGGTGGAGCTCGCCGTGGTCCACAACTATCTGCTCAACGACCGATGGACCTTCGCGGTTTCCACCCCGTCGTTCCGGCGGTTTCTGAAATTCAATGTGTCCGTACTCGGCGGGCTCGCGGTCAACGTCCTGGCGGTCTGGCTGCTGGAACGCTTGGGAATCCATCTCCTGCTGGCGAACGGCATCGGTATCGCCGCCGCGTTCGCGGCCAATTTCGCCGCCAGCGCGGGCTGGGTCTGGGGGAGGCGGAGCGGATGATCACCATCATCTATCTGGGCCTCGTCCTGGTCTCCGTACTGCTGACCGTTCAGTCGGCCCATGTGCTCTATCTGATGCTCTACACCTGGGACCGGACGGACGCCGAGCGAAAAGCCAGGGCCCCGGACCGCTTTGTCCGCCCGCGTCTCTCCTTCAGCGTGCTGCTGCCCGCGCGGCATGAGGAGGACGTCATCCAGACCACCATCGAGCGGGTGGTGCGGGCCGATTATCCGGCCGAACTGCTGGAGGTCTTCGTGATCTGTTCGCAGGACGACACCGGCACCATCAAAAAGGCGGAAGAGAAAATCGCCGAGCTGGACCGGGAAGGTCTGGAGAACGTCCAGGTCGTGGTCTTCGACGACAAGCCCGTCAACAAACCCCACGGGCTCAACGTCGCCCTGCCGCACACCACTCACGACGTGGTGACGATCTTCGACGCCGAGGACGACATCCACCCCGAGATCTTTCTGCTGGTCAACACGGTCATGCTCAAGGAGCGGGTGCGGGTGGTGCAGGCGGGCGTCCAGCTGATGAACTTCGACTCCAACTGGTACTCCACGCTCAACGTCCTGGAGTACTTCTTCTGGTTCAAGAGCCGGCTGCACTACCACGCCCACTTCGGGTCCATTCCGCTCGGCGGCAACACCGTCTTCTTCGCCCGCGAGCTGCTGATCCAGCTCGGCGGCTGGGACGACCGCAACCTCACCGAGGACGCCGACCTGGGCCTGCGGGTGTCGGCCAGCGGCGAGCCGGTGCGCGTGGTCTACGACGACCGCTATGTGACCAAGGAAGAGACGCCACCGACCCTCGGCCACTTCATCCGGCAGCGCACCCGGTGGAGCCAGGGGTTCATGCAGACCCTCAAGAAGGGCACCTGGAAACAGATGCCCACCCGCAAACAGCGGTGGCTCGCCTTCTACGTCCTCGCGTTCCCGCACGGCCAGGCGCTGCTCGGCCTGTATCTGCCGATCTCCCTGGGGATGATCCTCGTCCTCAAGGTGCCCGTGCTGATCGCGCTCTTCTCCTATCTGCCCGTCCTGTTGCTGTGCGCGCACTTCCTGGTCCAGGCGGTCGGACTGTACGAGTTCACCGGGGCCCATGGGCTCGAAGCCACACCGGGGACGCTCGTGAAGATGGCGCTCTCCTGGTTCCCCTTCCAAATGGTCCTCGCCTACGCCGCGGTGCGCGCCATGCGGCGAGAACTGCTCGGCCGCCACGACTGGGAGAAGACCCAGCACATCGGCGCCCACCGGGCCGCTACGGAGGAGGCGGACTCCCGTGTCGCATGACCCCACGCCTCCGCTGCACCCGCAGCCTCCGATGTCTCCGAAGCCTCCGGAACCCGTTCGTCTGGAGCGGACCGATCGGCCCGCGCGGCCTGCGCATCCGGAGGGGCCTGTGCGTCCGGAGGGGCCTGAACGGCCTGAACGGCCAGCGCGTCCGGAGGGGCTCGAGCGGCCTCCGCGGCCTGAGCGGTCCCAGCCGCCCGAGCGGCCCCCTCGGCCTGAGCGACCCCAGCGTCCCGATAGGCCCGATCGGCCCCGACGGCCTGAGCGGCCCGACCGACCGCCGCGGCCTGACCGACCTGAGCGGCCCCAGCGTCCCGAACGGTCCCAGCGTCCCGATCGACCGCCGCGACCCGACCGGCCCGACCGACCCGACCGACCGCCGCGACCCGACCGACCCGACCGGCCGGACCGACCCGATCGATCCCAGCGACCCGATCGACCGCCGCGACCCGACCGACCCCAGCGCGCCGACCGGCCGCCGCGCCCCGACCGGCCCGACCGACCGCCGCGCCCCGACCGGCCCGACCGACCGCCGCGCCCCGACCGGCCCGACCGCCCCCAGAGCCCCACCACCCGGCCCCGGCGCCCGGTCGCGGTCGACGAGCGGCCGCCGCCGCGCCCCCGGCGGAGGCGCCCGCCCCTGCTGTCAGTCGAGCGCGGCATCTTCCCCAAGCTGGGCCGCAACGGTCGGCTGGCGCTGCTCTTCTCCGTACTCACCGGGCTGCTCAGCACCGGCTACCACCTGTTCCGCTATCCGCTGTACCTCACCGACGAGGGCATCTATATGCAGCGGGCCTGGTCGCTGGTCCGGGAGACCCGGCTGTCCCCGTACACCTACGACTACGACCACGCCCCGGCGGGCTGGATCACGCTGGCCGGCTGGGCGTTCCCGCTGCCGAAGCAGTTCGAGGCATTCGGCAACGCGATCAACACCGGCCGGTTCCTGATGCTGCTGGTGCACCTGGCCTCGGTCGTGTTGCTCTTCGAGGTCACCCGGAGGCTGTCCGGCACCGTGCTGGCCGCCACCATCGCCGCGTTCTTCTTCAACCTCTCGCCGATCTCGGTCTACTACCAGCGTCAGGTGCTGCTGGACAACCTGATGATCTTCTGGATGCTGCTGGCTCTGTACGCCCTGCTGCGCCGCGAGACCACGATCAGATCCGCGTTCGCCGGCGGAATCGCCCTGGGCATCGCACTGATCACGAAGGAGAACGCGCTCTTCTTCGCCCCGACCTTCATGTATCTGCTCTATCGAAGAATCCAGGGCTCCGCGAGCCGGCGGTTCACCCGTGCGCTGTGGCCATTCGCCGCGGCGGCGCCGGTCGGCGCGTATGTCACCTACGCCCTGCTCAAGAACGAGCTGATGCCCAGCGGGCTCGACTTCGACCTGGCCAACCCGCCGGCGGACCACGTCTCGCTGCTCTACACCCTGTGGTGGCAGATCAACCGCAGTCAGGGCAGCCTGCTCAACCACCACGGCCTGCTGTACACAAGCTGGCTGCCCCGGGACTCGTTCCTGCTGCTGGCCGGAATGGCCACCACGGTCATCAGCCTGTGGTGGGGAATGCGGAAACACCGGCGGGATCTGGGGTTTTTCGTCGCCGGGACGCTGGGCTTCGGATATGCCTTCTATCTGCTGCGCGGCAGCGTGGTGCTGGACTTCTACATCACCCCGCTGATTCCGATGTTCGCCATGAATATCGGCATGGTCACGGACCGACTGCTGCGGCGGCCGGTGCTCCGTAAGGTGCTCGGCCGGGCGAGTGCAAAGGTGCGGATAGCGGTGCCCGTGCTGCTCGCCGTCATGCTGCTGGCCTCGCCCTCCACCGGATACATCCTGACCGTCAACACCGAGGGCCACGTCGCGGTCGCGGACCAGTACCAGCACAAGCTGGCCCTGACCCATATGCAGCTGGCACAGATCGCCTGGGTCCGTAAGCACGTCTCGCCCAAGGCGCGCATCATCATGGACGACGACATGTGGGGTGAATTGCATGACGTGCATCCGTTCTACCCGTACGCGCATTCCCACTGGAACGCCTCGTCCGACCCTGCCCTGCGGGACAAGCTCTTCCGTAAGAGATGGCAGAACGTCGACTACATCATCATGTCCAACAAGATGCGCAACGCAATTCACCGCAACAACGGCGACGGCCGGGAGAACTGGATCCTGGCGGCGCTACGGAATTCGGAAAGGGTATGGGCGGACATCCGCGGCGGCATCAGGCTGGAAATCTATCGGGTGAACAAATAGCCCGCCGGAAGAGGAGGTGAAGGCCATGCCCGAGTACGACGACTACGACGAGTACGAAGAGTACGACGACAACTACGACACCCGTGAGGCAGACGGGCAGCGCGGGGACGACGGAGGCGACAGGAGCGACAGGAGCGACAGCGGGGGCGACGGCTACGGCGAATACGGCGACGACGAGAAGTATGACAAGTACGCCGAATACGACGACTACGACGGCTCCGGTGACGACTACGACGGCTCCGGTGACGATTACGCCGACTACGACGAGCCCCCGCCGAGGCGCGGCGCCGAGTCCGCCAAGGCCACCAGGACCCGCAAGACCTTCAAGGCTTCCAAGGCCTCACACGCCTCCGATGCCTCCGGAACCTCCGATGCCTCTCCGGGGGAGCCGGGCGCCGGCGAGGGGAAGCGCAAACGGGTCTCCTGGAAGACGGTCCTGCTGGGCATCGTGGCCATCGCGATCGTCGGATCGCTGGTCAAGATGGTCGCGGGCGGCGGCCTCGGGAACGCCCTCAACACATCCGGCGGCGGAGGCGGCCAGAAGAAGAGCGACACGCAACAGCAGCAGGACGTCATTCCGACGAAGAAGCCCAAGACCATCAAGCTGGGCAACCAGCGGGTCCCGCAGGCCTCCGGCCCGATCATCGTCATCAACCCGGGCCTGGTCGCCCCCGGCGGCAAGGCGTCCGTCGAAGGCGGCGGCTTCGCCCCGAAGAGCACGGTCGACCTGCTGCTGACGACCAAGCGGTCGGGCAGCAAGGGCCGCGCGATCCGCACGGTCCGCACCGACAAGCACGGCTCGCTCTACGCGAACTTCACCATGCCGGAGTCGCTGGGCGGCAGGCCCGGCACGCTGGTCGCACAGCAGCGCGGCGGCGGCCGGTCGGCCAAGGCCGAGCTGATCAGCGGCGGCGCGATAGGCACCGCGCGGATCAACAAGATGGTCGGCCGGCCGGGCGACGTGGTCTCGATCAGCGCCCGCGGCTTCAAGCCGGGCGAGCAGATCAACGTCTTCTGGGGCCGGACCACCGGCACCCCCGTCGCCAGGCTGCGCACCGACACCTCGGGCGGGGTGGGCCGCGCCGACATCAGGGTCGGCGTCGCCCCGACGGGCCAGAGCACCCTGGTGCTGGTCGGCCAGCAGAGCAAGACCACGGCCACCGCGCCGTTCCAGATGCTGAGCCTGTACCCGGCGATCAAGTCCTCCCCGTACGCGCTGAAGGCCGGACAGCGGATCAGGCTGTCGGGGAACCGGTTCGCGCCGAACGAGCGGGTGCTGGTCTACATCAACGCCACCAGCGGTCTCCCCGCCTTCACCACGCAGGCCAATTCCTTCGGCCAGATCCGCGACGTGGCGTTCGACGTACCGTTCGGACTGAAGGGCAGGCAGAGCCTGACGGCGATCGGCGACCAGAGCCGGGCCGTGGTCCGCTCGGGCTTCACCGTGCTGCCGTACTCCCCCAGCGCCGAGCCCAGCACCTTCGGCGGCAAGGCGGGCACCACGCTGAGCTTCTACTGCTCCGGGTTCGCGCCCAACGAGACGGTGACCGTCTACGCCGGCAGCGGAAGCGTCGCCGGGCGGAAGATCGCCGTCTTCCAGGTCGACGGCCGGGGCAAGGCGGCGGCCGTGGGCTCGTACCGGATCACCACGGCCGACGAGAACGGCGTGTCCTTCAAGCTCATCGGCTCCAAGAGCGGCGGGGTCGCCAAGGCCGGCATCAACAACACGAGTGGCCAGGGCCAGGGGCACTAGGCACGTGTGCGCACAGGCCGGGGGGCCGGCCAGGGACAGTCACAGACAAGCCCGGTGTTCCATAGTTGTACCATGCATGTCCTGGAGTGTCCTATGAGTGTTATTTTCGGCCCGAATTCTCGAAGAGTCCTACAATTCCTCACCCACATCGAGGACCTCTCCCCGGAGGAGATCGACCGCGTGGCCGATCTGTGGAAGCAGACCTCCAGCCAGACCCGCGCCGAGGGATGGGCTGAGGTCCACCGCACCACGTCCGACGAGGAGCAGTACCGGATCCTGGTCGCCGCCTCCGTGGCGCGCCGCGCCGCCCTGGACACCGCCCGGGCACACGGCCGGCACGACTGGGCCTTCTGGGCCGCGGTGTGGGACGCGGCGGCAGCGGTCGCCGTATGCGACCGCATCGGGAGCCACTACCAGGTGCTGGTGGCCCCGCTGGCGGCGGTCATGCCGTCGCTGGCGCACTGCAGACGTGACGAACTGACCACCTTGGAGCTCCAAGGTGCCGTCCTCAAGGGAGGTGGAGGTTGATGCGCGACGACCGGATCCGAGTCGTGGTGGCCGATGACGACCCCGTGGTCCGGGAAGCGCTCGCGGACCTGATCGACTCCCACCCCGACCTGGCGCTGGTGGGCCTGGCCGTAAACCACGAGCAGGCCGTACGCGCCGCGGTGGAGCACCGCCCCCGTGTCGTGGTCATGGATGTGCACATGCCCAAGGGCGACGCGCCCAGCAGCGTCCGCGCCATCCGTGAGCAGGTGCCCGGAGCCCGCGTGGTGGCCCTCTCGGCCCACGGCGACCGGGAGACCGTGCTCAACATGCTCGCGGTCGGGGCCACCGGCTACCTGGTCAAGGGCACCCCCGCCGAAGAAATACTCGAGGCGATCACCCGGGCCGCCCGCGACCAGTTCTCCATGGCCGGGGAGCTCGTCGCCGACTGCACCGAGCCGCTGCGACGGGCCGACCGCGCCTCTTGGCGGTTCGAGGAGCTGGTGGGCAACCGGCTCGAGGAGTCGTATCTGGAACTGCTCGGCCAGGCGCCGTGCGGGGTGCTGATCGTCGGCGCCCGCGGGCGGATCGAGTCCGCCAACGCACACGCCCGGCACATGTTCGGCTACAGCTCGGCCGAGCTCCGCGACAAGCGGCTGCGCGACCTGGTCCCCGACCGCTACCGCACCGCCGCCGAGCAGCTGATCGGGCGGCAGTTCACCGCCCCTTCCGCGATGACCGGCCGGCGCCGGGACGGCACCGACTTCCCCGCCCAGTTCAGCGGCGGCCATCTGCAGGGCAGGCGGCCCCGGTGTGTGGTCTTCGTCGCGGACCTGAGCCAGCTGCGGGCGGCCGAGGGCCGGTTCCGGCAGGTCATCGAGTCCTCCCCGGACGCGATGGTGATCGTGGACGCCGCCGGGCGGATCCAGACGGCCAACCGCCGCACCGAGGCCCTGTTCGGCTACGACCGCGACCAGCTGATCGGCCGCGCCGTCGAGGCGCTCCTCCCCGACCAGCCGCTGACCATCTCGCTGCGCGACTGGGCCGACTCCGCGGAGGAGCCCCTGGGCCACAGCATGGAGCTGGTCGGGCGGCGCAGCGACGCCAAGCAGTTCCCGGCCGACGTCAGCATCATCCCGCTGCGCACCGAGGACGGGCTGCTGACCGTGCTGGCCATCAAGGACATCACCGAGGTGCAGCGGGCCCAGTTCGTCCTGGAGCGCAGCCTGGAGCTGCTGGAGATCACCGACCGGGACCGCCAGGCGCTGCTCAGCCATCTCGTCCACGCCCAGGAAGCGGAGCGCGGACGTATCGCCGCCGATATCCACGACGACACCATCCAGGTCATCACGGCCGCCAGCCTCCGGCTGCAGCAGCTGCGGCGGCGGCTGCGCGACCCCGACGAGCAGCGGATCATGGAGAAGCTGGACGAAACCCTCAAGCTCTCGCTGAGCCGGCTGCGTCAGCTGATCTTCGACCTGCGGCCGTCCAGCCTGGAGCACGGCTGCCTGGCCGCCGCGCTGCGCGGGCTCCTGGAGCAGATACGCACCGAGACGGGCGTCGAATACCGGCTGGAGGACCGGACCGCGGCCAAGCCCCCGCCCGAGACCATGGCCCTGATCTACCGCACCGCGCAGGAAGCCCTGATGAACGTGCGCAAGCACGCGCGGGCGAAGACGGTCCATGTGCAGCTGCTGGGGCTCGACGAGGGCTGCCTGGTGCGGATCGTGGACGACGGCCAGGGCTACAACCCGCTCGAGGTGGAGTCCCGCCCCGGCCATCTGGGCCTGTCGCTCATCCAGGAGCGGGCCCAGATCGCGGGCGGCTGGTGCCGTATCGAGAGCGCGCCGGGCGCGGGCACCACGGTCGAGTTCTGGGTGCCGCTCGGCGAGACGCCCGGCCACGGCCCGCTGCCCTTCGGTCCGGCGGACGCCCCAGGCTTCCCGGATTCCCTGGGTCCGTCCGACTCTCTGGGTTCCCTGGATGTACCGGGGGCGTCCGCGGCACCGGACCTGGAGGTTCTACGGGACGGGCCGGATCTGCCGGACGTACCGGACACGGCGAACGGCTCGGACGCATCGACCCTCCTGGATCGTCCGGAAGGGGACACGCAACCGTGACCGCGCCGGCCGATCTCACCAAGGTGCTGATCGTCGAGGACCACCGGGTGGTGGCCGAGGGGCTGTGGGCGCTGCTCGCGGAGTACTCGGACCTGACCGTGGTGGGGTGGGCCGACTCGGTCGCGGAAGTCGTCCCCATGGCCAAGGAGCTGGGCCCCGATGTGGCCCTCGTCGACTTCCGCCTGCCCGACGGCACGGGCGCCGACGCGGCGGCCGCGATCCGGGCCAACGACCCCTCCACCGCCATCGTGATCCTCAGCGCGGACGCCAGCGACTCGGCGCTGCTGGCCGCGGTGGAGGCCGGGGCCTGCGGCTATCTGCTCAAGTCGGCGAGCGGTGACGAGATCGCCGACGCCATCCGCTCGGCGGCCGAGGGCGAAACCCTCATCCCGGCCAGCACCCTCGTCGAGGTCCTGGCCCGGCACCGGGAGACCGCGCGCTCCTCCGCCCAGCAGACCGAGCGGTTGGAGAGCCTGACCCCGCGCGAGCAGGAGATCCTGACCCTGATGAGCCACGGCCTGGACAACCGGGCGGTCGCGGAGCGGTTGAGCATCAGCTACGCCACCGTACGAACGCATGTGCGCAAGATCCTGGAGAAGCTGGAAGTGCGGTCCCAACTGGAGGCGGTCGCGAAGGCCGCCGACTGGGGCTTCCGCCATGTGGAACCGGAGTGACGCCGACTCCCGTTTGGCCGACCCCACCCGGCTGACGTCACCTGGCTGCCCCCAACCGGCCGACCCCACCTGGCCGACCCCACCCGGCTGACCCCAACCAGGTGAGACAAAATCCCCACAAGGGGGAATTCCGGACGGCCCGAGCCGAGTTCCCTCCCCATGCGCCGCAGCCGTCGGATCCTCCTGCTGGCCGCCGCCGCGACTTACGCGGCGGTCGCGGTGGGCGTGTTCACCACCTCGCCCCTGGTCGACCTCGACTGGCGCGTGGCGATGTTCAAGCCGTACAAGCAGTGGCCGTGGGCCCAGGGCCCGCTCGATGTGTTCATCATCGCGGGCCAGCGCGGCCCCACCGCGCTGGCGGCGCTGGCCTGGCTGGGCCGGCGCTCCTGGCGTACCGGAAGCGCGCGCCCGGTGCTCGTCTTCGGCCTCGCCCTCGCGCTCCTCAACGCGAGCGTGGGCGCCGTCAAGCTCGGCGTGGGCCGCCTCGGCCCGCATTACGCGCACACCCTCGGCTCGGCCGAGCTGTTCCACGGCGGGATGATCTTCCCCTCCGGCCACACCGCGAACGGGGTCGTCGTCTGGGGCACCCTGGCCTATCTCGCGACCCGCCACCGCCGGGCGGCGGGCGCGGCGGCCGGGGTCATGGCCCTCGCGATCGGTCTCGCCACCGTCTATCTGGGCACTCACTGGGTCAGCGACGTGCTGGGCGGCTGGGCCGCCGGGGCGCTGGTACTGCTGGCCCTGCCGCTGTTCGAGCCGTACGTCGCCGTGGCGGAGCGGCGGCTCGAACGGAGCGGATGGCTCGGCCGACTCGGCCGGTTCGGGGCGCGCTCGCCCCCGGCCGACCGTATATGCCCGTATCCGCACTCGTCCCGTGAGCAGGTGAGCCAAAGTGGCACTTCGAGTTCTGATCGCCGACGACCACGCGGTCGTCCGGCAGGGCCTGCGGATGATCCTGAGCCTCGACGACGACATCAAGGTGGTCGGCGAGACGACCAACGGCCGGGAGGCCGTACGGCTGGCCCGCGAGCTGTGCCCCGACGTCGTCCTGATGGATCTGCTGATGCCCGTCATGGACGGGATCTCGGCCACCGCCGAGATCCGCCAGGACCTCCCCGAGGTGGAGGTCGTGGCGCTGACCAGCGCCCTCGACGACACCATGGTCATGGGCGCGGTCCGGGCGGGCGCGATCGGCTTTCTGCTGAAGAACGCCGAGGCCGACGAGTTGAGAAGCGCGGTCAAGGGCGCCGCCGCCGGCCGGATCCAGGTCTCCCCCGACGCGACCTCCCGGCTGATGGGCCAGGTCAGGGCCCCGAGCGGGCCGGAACAGCTGACCGAGCGGGAAGCCGAGGTCCTGACGATGCTCGCGCGCGGCAAGTCGAACAAGGAGATCGCCCGCGATCTGCGGATCGGACAGCAGACGGTGAAGACGTATGTGAGCCACATCCTGACCAAGCTCGGGGTGCACAGCCGCACCCAGGCCGCGGTGTACGCCGTCCAGTCGGGGCTGGTGCCGGCCGGGGAGCTCACCACGCCCGAACCGCTGGACGCGACACGGGACCACTGGTGGTCGGCGTGATCGCTGTCCGACGCCGGGCCAGGGCGCGGCGGCGCGCCCTGGCCGATGTCCAGCGGCGTGTCCTCGACGCGGAGCCCGGCGAGGAGCTGCTGCGGCTGGTCGTACGGCGGGCGCGGGAAGCCATGGGCGCGGACGCGGCGCGGGTGCTGGTGGCGGAGCCCGCCGGGGGCCTGGCCGTGGGCAGTGCCTCAGGCTCAAGCACAGGCATGGCTGACGCCCCGGGTATCGCTGACGCCCCGGGTATCGCTGACGCCCCGGGTATCGCTGACGCCTCGGATATCGCTGACGCTCCGGGCAAGGCCGATGCTCTGGCCCGCGGCGAGGTCCTGACCGTACGGGCCGCCGACGGCACCGAGGCGCCCGCTCCCAGCGGCCCGTCGGAGGCCGCGCGGCGGCACGCACTGCGTACGGCCGGGCTCACGGCCGTCCTGGACACACCGCTGACGGTGAGCGGGCGGATCGTGGGCGTCCTGGAGGTGGCCGACCGCCGTCCGCGCCGCTTCACCTCGGGCGACCGGCGCGCGCTGAAGCGGTTCGCCGCGCCCGCCGCCCTGGCAGCCGCCCAGCTCCGTACCCGGGAACAGCTGCGCAGGCTGGCCGTCATCGGGACTGCCACGGACAGAGTACGGCGGACGCTGGACCGGCTGACCGCCGCGGCCGTGGCGCATACGGGCGCGGCGGAATGCGCCGTCCGGCTGCTGGAGCCGGACGGACAGAAGCCGGACGGACTGAAGCTGGACGGGACGGCTCCGGAAGACGCGCCGGAGGAGGTCCGGGAGGCCGTCGCCTCCGCCGCCCCCGTCGTCCGTACGCTCCGCGACGACCGCACCGGCGCGGCCTGGCCGCTGCTGTGCGAGGGGCGGGTGACCGGTGTGCTGCACTGCCGCTACCCGCCCGGACGACGGCCCGACGGCTTCGATCTGACCCTCCTCGACGGGATCGCCGGACACGCCGCCCACGCGGTGGAGGGCGAACGGTGGCGGGCGGCCGCGCGGGACAAGGGCGCCCTGGACGAGCGGCGGCGGCTGTCCAGGGAGCTGCACGACTCGGTCTCCCAGGCCCTGTACGGCATCACCCTGGGCGCGCGTACCGCCCGCGAGCTGCTGAACCGGAACACGGGCGATGACGCTGCCTGTAACCCCGACGCGATGTCGGAGCTGGCCGAGCCGATCGACTACATCCGGCAGCTCGCCGACGCCGCGATCGCCGAGACCCGGCTCCTGCTGGGCCGCCTCAGGCCCGAGACGCTGGAGGCCGAGGGCCTGGTCGCCGCGCTCACGCGACATGTGGCGGCGCTCCGCGACCGGTACGGCATCGCCGCCGAGGCGACACTCGGCGCGGAACCGGAGACGACTCCGGAGGCCAAGCACGCCCTCTACCGGATAGCCCAGGAGTCTCTGCACAACGTCGCCAAGCACTCGGGGGCGCGGCATGTACGCCTCCACCTGCTCAGTGGCCCGGGCACCGTCACATTGACGGTCGCCGACGACGGAGTGGGCTTCGACTCCCGGCGGTCCTTCCCGGGCCATCTGGGCCTGCTGTCCATGCGGGAGCGGGCCCGGGAGGTGGGCGGCACGCTGAACGTGGACAGCCGGCCGGGCCGGGGCAGCCGTATCCGGGCCACCGTCCCGGCGGAGCCGTAAACCCTCACGGCCGGACCAAGCGGCATATGGGATATTTACCCCGCTATATTCCTGTCCCCTGCTACGTTCCTGATGCCGGTAAGGCCGACCGCCACCCACAGACAGGAGACCCGTCCGTGACCCTCCTCGAGCCCATGGGGCTGAGCCTGCGGGACCGCACGGTGGAGGCCGGCGTCCGAACCGGTCTTGCGGCGGTCGAGGCGGGCCTGCTGGAGGCCACGAAAAGCGATGTGCCGTTCATCACCGAGGCCGCCCAGGACCTGGTGCGGGCGGGCGCCAAGCGGTTGCGGCCGCTGCTGGTGCTGCTGGCCGCGCGGTTCGGCGACCCGGCCGCACCGGGCGTGGTGCCCTCGGCCGTCGTCGTCGAGCTGACGCACCTGGCGACGCTTTACCACGACGACGTACTGGACGACGCCGACGCCCGGCGCCGTACGCCCGCCACCGACGCCAACTGGGACAACTCGGTGGCGGTCCTCACCGGCGACTTCCTCTTCGCCCGCGCCTCGCATCTGCTGGCCGACCTGGGCCCGGAGGCCGTACGGATCCAGGCCGACGCGTTCCGGCAGCAGGTCACCGGCCAGATCCTGGAGACGGCCGGGCCCCGCGGCGACCGCGACCCGATCGAGCACTATCTGGAGGTCCTCGCGGGCAGGGCGGGCTCGCTGATCGCGGTCTCCGGGCGGCTGGGCGCACTGGCGTCCGGCGCCGGGCGGGACGTCGCCGGCGTACTCGCCCGGTACGGCGAACGGCTGGGCGTGGCCTGCCGCCTGGCCGAGGATGTACTGGACATCGCCGAGACCGGCGGGGCCGGGGGCGTACCGCGCGGCCACCCGGGCGCCACCCTGCGCGAGGGTTTCGCGACGCTGCCGGTCCTGTATCTGCGGGCGCGGGCGGCGGCGACCGGTTCGTCCGAGGACCGTGAGCTGTGCGAACTGCTCACCACCGAACTCACCAACAAGACGGACGAGACGCGCTACGCGGAGGCGCTGCGCCGGTTCCGCGCCCACCCCGCCCTGGAACAGGCCCGGGTGGCCGCGGACCGCTACGCCGAAGAGGCCCGCGCGGCGCTGGCGCCGCTGCCCGCGTGCGCGGCGCGGCGTGCGCTGGAGGACCTGTGCGAGGTGGTGACGCGCGACCGCCCGGCCGTACCGCCGCCCTCGCCCTCAGCCCCGGCCGCGTCCTCGCTGGTCGCCGCGGAGCAGCGACTCCCCGAAGCGGCGCAGCCGTGAGACGGCCTCAGGGTCGGGGCCGGCGCCGGGCTCCGGTTCCGGCTCCGTAGACGCACGACAGCGGCAGTCTTCGGCTGTTACGGGAGGCCCGGGGCGGCCCGCTCCCCGGCGCCGACCGCCGACCCGCGAGGACCGCCGGACGGCCTCCGACAGCCGTCTGAATCGCTCCCTGGCAACCACAGCGAGGAAACCCGCCCGTCGGCGCCCCGTATTCCAGGGGGCACCCGATCGGGGTGCCCCTGCTCCCTACGGGGGCGGGGCAGCAACGTTCGGCGCCCCTGCCGTCATCACGTCATCACGTCATCACGTCAGCAGGGCGTCTGCGCACCGCCGTCGTTCAGGTTGCCGTCGTAGATCCAGCCCCTGGTCCCGGTGTCGTCGTATTTCGCGTGGGTCCAGGTGTTACCTGCGGAGTTGACCACGTAGCAGTCGTAGGAGAGACGGCCCGCGAAGACGGTGATGTTCGTCGAGCACTCGGCGTTCGGGCCGCTGCGCAGCGGCGCGGAGCCGTCCCGGTTCAGGAGGTAGCCGGTCCCGGTGTCCACGTCGCGCCAGGACGGGTGGGTGCATGCGGCGGTGCCCGTGGTGGCGGCACCGGCCGATGGGGCGGCAGTCAGGGTGGCCGAGCCGACCAGGAGAGGCAGAGCGACCGCTGCCCACATCTTGTTTCTCTTCAACGCATTCCCTTTGCTCTGCGGGCGTCATCCTCATGACGTCCCACCGTGATGTGCTCGTCGAGCGTATGTACGAATCTGGTGAGAGGTCAGGGTGTTTTCAGCCAGAGGCATTACGCGTTGGCTGGATCCATCGGAAAGGCAGGCGGAATGACAGCATCCAGTTGTCTCATTTGACGCCCCAGGGCCGGGCCCCAGTTCCGTACGCCCCGTATTCCAGCACCCGTCAGCGCCTGCGCTGCCCCGCGTAGAACATCGAGGCACTGGTCACCACGAACAGCCCGCCGGAGACTGCCAGCGTGAGAGCGGTCTGGCCCTCCTGGTCGGGCCCGTCCGGCAGCCGGGGCGCAAGGACCCCCATCGGGTCCTTGCGCAGCGCGACGCGCTGGTGCCGCTTGATGTGGTCGAAGCAGTTCTGCTGCTGCGATATCTCATGCACGGCGTGGTCCCCGGCGGTCTCCTCCACCGTGCAGTACTGCTGCTCGTCGCGGTACTCGACCTCGGTGACCACGGCGGGTGCCTTCTCTCCCATGGTCTTCATATAGAGCTCGTACAGCCCCGGCCCGGCGAACAGCGTCAACGCGAACCCCGCGCACGACACCAGCACCGCCGCCCCCGCCCGGTGCCAGATGCCGCCCGCCACGGACGCCGCGACGGCGAACGTCCCCAGCGCGACCACGACTCCGACGTAGATGCCCACCGACGGGACCTGCGCCAGCCACGCCGCCACGGTGAACATCAGCGGCACCGACACGGCCCACAGCAGCGACTTGACCAGCCGGCGCGCCCGGGACGGCGCAGCCCCCGCCGCCTTCGCCCCGGTGGCCACGACGGACTCGGGCGTTCCCATGCCTGTTGCTCCCTGCCTCGCGCGCGCCTGTCGGGCAGCAAGCATGCCGCAGCCGCCAAGAGCTGGTCCTGCGCGCCCGACCTACGCTTACGGCTCATGGACTGGATTACGCCCATAAGCACGCTGCTCGGCGCGGTGGTCGGGGTCGGATCGACACTGCTGGGCGAGACCGTTCGCTCAAAACGTGATCGAGGGCACCAGCAGTACGAACTCAGGCGGCAGCTGTACGCCCGCTATCTCGAAGCCCTCACCAACACCGACAGCGAACTACAGCTGCTCGCCATCCGCGAGCAGACCCCGTTGGACGAAGCCGACATTCGGACCGCCTGGCGCAACCACTCCCTGCTGTCCCTGAATTACGAGGTCGCGCTCGTCGGCCCACCGCCAGTGGCCGACGCCGCCGAGACGGCCTACCGCTCGCTGCGGTCGATGCGGAACGTCCTGGGCAGGGCGGAGGTCACCCTCGGCAATCCCCGCACGTCAGGGGACCAGGACCCCGGATCCGCCGAATGGCGGGACGCCCACCGTGCGTACATCGACGCGATGGCGGCTCTGCGCTCGGCCATGCGCACCGACATAGCGAACGGTCAGCGCAGCTGATTTGAGTGCGCTGGACGTCAAAAACCGTGCGCCTGGCGTCAATGACGCCCCGGGCCGTAGCGGAGAAACTCCTTTCAGTCCCATTGGGTGCACAGATCCCCTGCGCAGGTGCGGACCCACACCCCGTGCCCGGCCGGAAGGGTGACCGTCCGGCGGTAACGGGAGGTGCCGCCCGGCCCCGCGACAGCCAGATCAATGGTCCGCGAGCAGACGTTCGGCTGATTGGAGACACACAGCTGGGCCACCGCTTTGCCGGTGCCATCCGGGTTCTTCACATATCCGGTCACCGTGGCTCTGGCCGATGTCCAACAGATCGTCCCGACGGCATAGGCGCGCATTTCCGCGTTGTAGTCGCGGCATCCGCTCGTCGGAGCGGCCTTGGATTGCGGCTCGGAGCCGAACGGACTTAACGGGCTGAACGGCAGTAAGACAAGACCGAGGGCCAGGAGCACCACCCCCAGTCCCGCGAACAGCGACAGACGCCACCGCACGTCGCGCGGGGCACGCCCGGGCTCCTCGCCGGGAGAAGCCGCGGTCTCGGGCGAGGCCGCCGCTTCGGGTGAAGTCCCCGCTTCAGCGGGGGATGCCATATCGGGTGGCGGCTGGGCACCGGCCTCCAGCGCGTCGTCCCACAGTTCCAGCAGTGGCCTCGGATCGGCCCCGCAGGCTTGCGCGATGTCCTCGACTGCGTCGCGGCTGGGGAACAGCTTGCCGTTGACATAACGCTCGAGCGAAGCGCGGCTGTAGTTGGTGCGCGCCTCGAGCCTGGCGAAACTCAGCCCGGACGCCTGCTTGATTCGCCGCAGTTCGGCCGCCAGTCGCCGTCCCGCGGAAGAGGTCAGGGCGACAGCCGCCTGACGGGGCGCTTCCGACGTGTCCGACCTGCGTTGCCCCATGCTGTGCCCCCCTGTGCGCCGTATGCGGGCGGCCATCCGGAGTTGGTGCGGCGTCTCAAGACATCCCATGAGACGCCCCTTTCCTTCCTGGGACGCCCTGAGCGGTCAAGAGTGTAGGGGTCAGCCCCGCGCTGCGGCTGACGTTCGAGCGCCCGGGCGCCCATCACGCCCGGCTCATGCGCATCTCCCTCACTGCTCGCGTCCTGTGGCATGCCCCCGGCCAGGACTCGGCCGACCGAAAGGCACCTTCCGGCCTTGATAGCGCACGACTCCTTTTCAGAGCCCACGACCGAAAGGCCGCCCCATGAGACGACCGATGAGATACGCGCCCTGGAACTCGGCCCGGTGCGCGTTACGTTGGTGAACCTCCCCAAACCAACACCAACACGACCACGACCACGACCACGCCGCCCGCTCCTGAGCCCAACTCCGGGGACCTGGCAGCTCTCTCTCCTGTCCTCCCGCCCACGGCCAGGGACCACGGAAATCTGCACCCTGACGCTGCACGAGGGCTCACGGCCATTCGAGACCCCTACTCCCACCCTCGGCCCAACACAGGCCGTGGTGGTGAACCTCCCCCGCGGCGCGGTACCGATACCGGACCATGCGCTGCGAAGCCTGACAACCCGACCCGCACCTCCCAGGCCCGGCCCCGGAATGATCCTGGCCCGATTCCTGGAAGGGCTCGCCGACCATTGGGAAGGCCTTGAGTCGACTCCGACCGAACGGCTCGGCTCGGCCGTGGTCGACCTCTCGGTCGCATTCCTCATGAGCCTGGCCGAGACACAAGGACTGCTCTCGCCTCACCCCCGAAGGTCCGAACTCCTCAACGACATCAAGTCCTTCATCATCCGGAATCTCGGCGAACCGCACCTGTCACCCCAGCAGATCGCCGCAGAGCATCACATCTCGGTGCGCTATCTGCACCTCCTCTTCCATCACGACAAGCGCACGGTCCGCGGCTTCCTCCAAGAACAGCGCCTGGAACACTGCCGGACCGACCTGACGGACCCGACCCACCCCGGACGCACCGTCGGCGTGATCCGTGCCCGCTGGGGCTTCCGGGACGACGCGGTATTCGGCAGAGCCTTCAAGAAGGCCTACGGAATCTCACCGGGCGAATACCGCAAGCGGCACTTCCAGACGCCGTAACCCGGCCGGTCCCGGTGTCAATTCGGCACAGGGCGGCGTCACGCATACCAGGGCTGCGAGCGGTATACGTCACCGGGCTCGGCGGGTGCGGCTCAGGTCTCCGTCAGGAGTGGGGCTCGATGCCGGAGCCATCGGGGTCCTCATCAGGCTCGACGTGAGGATTGCGAGCGTCCTCGCCTGCGGACAGCCGGGCGCCCCGGCTCTCGGCGATCCGGTACGCATCGCGCAGGGACTCGGCCAGGCGTGTGGCGAGAAAGCGGAGTTGTACGGGGGTGGTCTTGCGGTCGGAAAGCATGTCGTCGGCGTGGCCGAGCAGTTTGTCGGCCATGTCAAGCTGCACGCACTCGACGTTATCGGCGACACGGGACACGTACCCGGTCCCGTCACCGACGACGTAACAGGGCTTCCCCTCCGGAGTGGACCACGGGAGCAGTCGAGACCCGCTCGGCAGCCTGATCACTTGGCCACCTCCACGCCGTGGATCAGGCGCGGGCCCCGGTGGCGGCCCGCGGCCGGCCACAGGAGCCGCAGCAGCGGCTCGATAATGCGGGCGATACAGTCCAACATGTCGTCAACCCCTTGTCAGTTGATGGCCACGCCCCCGGGCCGTCGGTAGCGGTCGCGGGGGTCTTCCATGTGGGCATCGCTGTGTAGCGATCCACTCACAGAGTGAGATGGAACGGGCTAGGCTCGCCAGTAATCAGCAGGTGACAGAGGTTTTGTCACAAGGGGGTTGACGGTGGGCAATACGTACGGTGATTGGCTCAGGGAGCAACGCGAAGCGGCGGGCATGACCCAGCAGGAGCTGGCCGACGCGGCACTCATGACCCGCTCGCACATCGCACATATCGAGGCGGGCCGCCGCTTCCCGTCCAAGGAGGACGCGCGGCGGCTGGACCGGGCTCTGAACACGGGGAATGTGCTGAGCAGCTTCCTGCCGCACGGCGATGCCGCTGTTGCCGACTACTTCGAGGCAGCGCGGCAGCTCGAACAGCAGGCAACGGTGATCCACGAGTTCGCGTTGTCCTACGTACCCGGCATCCTGCAGACGGAAAGATACGCGCGTGTGGTCCTGCGCTCTGGCTTCCCCCCACGGAGTGATGAGGAGTGTGACAGGCTCGTCGTCACGCGACTTGAGCGGGCGAAGATCCTCGACGCCCCTATAACGCCCGTAGTGTGGGCTCTGTTGGACGAGGCGGTACTGCGTCGCCCTGTCGGCGGCTCGGAGGTCATGGCGGAGCAGATCGTGCACATGGTGCGCTTGGCGGAGAGCGGCCGCGTGCGTGTTCACATCCTGCCGTTTGGCCTGGGCGCTCACCCCCTGCTGTCGAGCATGATGACGCTGATGTGGTTCGAAGACCAGCCCCCGGCCGCCTACAGCGAAGGGGTGTCCATCGGCAAGCTGCACGACTCCCCGGCACTGGTCGAACAGCTCAGGGGCGCATACGCTCTCGCGCTGAGCGACGCGCTGCCGCTGAAGGAGTCACTTGCCCTGATGAGGGCAACGTCGAAGGAGTACGGACGTCATGCCTGAGCACATAACCCGGGACGCAGCCGCGCTGAGCGGCTGGCGGAAGTCGTCGTACAGCAACAACGAGGGAGGCAGCTGCGTCGAAATCCTGGATGGCTGCCCTTCGGGCGTCCCCGTCCGCGACTCCAAGACCCCCCACGGCCCCGCAGTGGTCTTCTCGGTGGACAGTTGGTCGTCGTTCCTCGCAGCCCTCAAGGACGGGAACTTCCCCACCTGATCAGCACGCCAAGTCGCACACCCGGCCCTCGCTGCCGGGCCACGCGAGTTCGACTCCGGCCCGACGGCAGATGCCGAGCCAGCGAAGTTCGGCCGGTTCGCGCTCAACCCATAGAACAGCACGTACCGTCCTCGCCTTTTCAAAGAGTTGGTCCTGGTAGTCCAGAACCTGGCCGAGGCCCAGGCGCAACTGTGAAGATTCATTCGCCGACGTGAGCGACTTGACTTCGCACACCGTGAGTTCGCCATCCCGCGCACGCCAAGCGAGATCGAACTCCGGGTCGGCGGGACCTGGCGAGAGCGCTTCCAGACCGCGCTCCACGACCGCCCTGGCAAGAGCGTTCTGAAGTCGGCTGTGCACCGCGAAATTCCTGCCCACAAGATCAGGGTCAGGAACGCCCCGTCGGGCGATCGCTGGTGGCGTGCTCTCCCTCACCGTCCGGTAAGCACCACCAACGGGAACGCCAGCCGAACCGCCCGATGGCGCGACACCCAGGGCCTGCATCTGCCCCTGCGCTCCCGAGGTTTCCGCCGCCTCCTGGAAGAGCCGAAGGACTACATTCCACTGCTCCTCCGACAACCGATGCGGATTGCCCGCGAACGGCTGGGTGACGATGCTGGCCCCTGCCACTGCCGGATCGTCCAGGAAGCTCTGGCGAGGAATCGGCGCGCCCAGCCAGCAGTCCACCTTCAAAGGGACGTACCAGCGAACGCCTGGGGCTTCACGCCAATACGAGGCGTCATTGGACGCATCCCTGGAGGGTGCCCCTGTCAGGTGACCGCGTGCAACAAGGCCACCGTCAGCCCCTGATAGCCACAGAACGAACCGGTCCCCCACCCCCAACTCGCCCCGGAACCGATGAACACTCCATGACGTCAGCTTCTGGCCGTCAAGCCTGAACCTGTCGAGGTCGAACTTCCTGCGATTGCACGACAGTAACCAGGCATTCATCTCGGTGTCCTCACTGCAAGATCATTGACCGTGGACCGGACGTGGACATGCTCACCATCAACACACGGGTGGTTTACGCACGGCACCGCCACCGTATCCGTTGATACGAAGAACCCCAGCTTAGACAACTGCCTGAGCTGGGGTTCCGGTGGAACCGACTAAGGGGAATCGAACCCTTGACCTACGCATTACGAGTTGCCCGATCTTGGTCCGGGGGTGTCCACGCAAGTCCGTCTCAAGACTGAAACCGCAGGTGAGTGCACCCCCGCCGGACTTCAGTGGGTGCGTCGGGCCACTGCGGAAGGAGGGGCGACTGAGACCCCCGCTGAGACCAGACCTGTGACACTGCGGCCAACCCACCAGGGCCGTGAGCATGCAGAGTTCCGCTCGCCCTCTTGAACACACGACGAGATACGGCATGATTGTGTGGTCGGACCATCACTTATCGTAGTTCTCAATGAAGCGAGGAGAGTCTTGAACCAGCCTGCCGTGCCACGATTCACGCCCGAGGAGGTTGCGAGTCAGCTAGGCGCGGGGGCCGTCTTTCTTGGCGCTGGCGCCGTTGGCGACACCTGGAAGGTAGGCAACGAGGCAGTCAAGATCATATGCGCCGACGACTACTCCATGGCCCGCCTAGAGCGCGAAGTTGAGGGGTTACGGCGCGTCAGTTCGCCTAACGTCGTCGCCTTCCACGGTCCCATTACTGTGCGACTTGGCGGGAAAGCCAGGCCGGGATTGCGGTTCGAGTACATCGACGGCGGTGACATTGAGAGGCAAATGGTTAATGGCGAGACACTTCCCCCAGAGCATGCAAAAGAGTTCCTGCGGGGCCTCCTAAGTGGAGCTCAGGCGCTACACAAAGCTGCCACCATCCATCGCGACATAAAGCCTGCAAACATCGCCTTGCGTGATGGGAGGTGGGAAAGCCCGGTAATTTTGGATCTTGGACTAGCTAAGCAGATAGACGCGAGCACGATCACCGTCTATCCCGGCCACATCGGCACTGTTCCTTACATGGCGCCAGAGCAACTTATCGGGCAGCGGGCTAGAAAAGCATCCGATCTGTGGGCTATTGGAGTAACAACCAGGCAGTCCCTAACCGGAAAGCATCCATTCTATGAGATCGGCGAGAAATACACTGTCGATGAGGCATACGCTCGCCTTTCCCGGGGGCCACAGCCGCTGCCAGGCAACTGCCCTAAGACTGTCAGTTCGATTCTTGACCGTCTCACGTCGGTAGTGGAGCACGAACGAGGAAGCGTTTCAAGCAATCTGATACGCCTGAGCCGAGGTAACTAGCTGGGGGGTTACATGCCTCATGACGAGCCCGACCCGATGCCCGAAGACGACCTGGATTGGTCGACAGGAATTGAGGGTGAATTCGACTGGCCTGTCGTGGACGAGGATCAGCTACAGAACGATGAACTCAATGCCTACCTGGATGCAGATGACGAGTACGTCCCACTCCCGAGCGAAGATAGCTTTCTCATACTAAGTGGCGATGATGCAGGCAGCGTGGTTACCACTCCTCCAGCAGGATCTGTGGCGAGCCAAACCGGCAGCGCACCGCCCAGAATTGACCGCGATCAGGCATTAACGGGATCGCGACCCATTTACCTTGTTTGGCGAGGGGGGAGGTACTACAAGTACATACCTCGCGTGCTTGTTGGCCTCCATGCATCCTACGGCGACAGCTTGGCTCTGGGAATTATTGCAAACATCCCCTCGGCCAATGCTCAGTCCCACCGTAGCTTCTTCAACCTTTCACCGGTTTCTGCGCTCCGGATTGCAGACCCGCAATGCTACCTTCTTGATACAGAGGTTCTGAGGCTCAGCAAAGAGCCAATCAAGGCTCGCGGATATAAATACGCTCCGTACCTCGCCGACAGCGAGGCACCTGACTGGGTGCAACGCGTGCTCAACGCACAACGAGCCGCCGGCGCCAATCTGCTCCTGACTCCCGGACGGGCCCTTGACCCTGATGATCCTCAACGATCTCTGGATAGGGCCTGCGAGCAAGGCGACGACGTCCTATCTCGCCTGGGCCGAGGCGAGCGTACGGCGCTGAACCTTACATTGCCATCCCGCTGGCTTTCTAGTACGGCGCTTAGAAACCGTCTGCTAGACCAAATAATGGACCAAGACCAGTTTGACACCCTGTACGTCCGTGTGCAGTGGGCTCAAGGTAAGGCATTCATTCCCCCGGAAAACCCGGAGCTGCTTGCAGGTATCAAGAAGCTCGCCAACTTGTGCGCGGATGAGGAACGGTGCTTGCTCCTCCCCCAGACAGGGTTGACGGGTTGGTACGCCCTCGCGCACGGAGCTGCCGGTTTCGGACTTGGCGTCAGCGGGACCGATCAAGCTTTCGCCGAGTACGTTTTTCGCGCGGGAGCAAAGGGCGCAATCGAAAGGTACTTTGAAAAGCAACTCCTCCACACGCCGGATCGGAGCACACACAACGTTCTGGCCAGGACGCCCGGTTATCTCCGATGCTCGTGCCCATACTGCCCTGCCCTATTCGCAAACGAGCCGTGGTCGCACGAACTTTCGGCACTCCACCACTTGCACAGCATGGGTGAACTCACAGCCAAGGTGCAACGAGACTCGGTACGTAATGGAAGGCATGCGGCCGTTAGGAGGATCGTGGCGGCCGCCCAAAGGTTCGCGACGGGCCTGCCACCTGTCAGTGCCGAACAGGCTCCCAAGCATTTGGACGCCTGGGGTCAGGCCCTGTAGAAGTTGTCAGATCACTTCCAAAGACCTGACGGATGGGGCCACTCACCTCTCCGCGCATGCACAACTCTGCAGCCCTCTCCACCAACAACTCCCTATAAACACTCGCACCCAAGCGGGTCTTGGTCGGCTTGGCATGAATTAGCGGCAGCAAGCCGATTTCCTGATCTAGAGAAGCAAGTCCAATCCCAGCAATCGAGAACCACTCACGATGGGCGAGGGCTGGTGCACATAGCTCAGCATCTAGTACCAGCCAAGCCTCGTCGGCTGCCAAGCCGTGTCGGATAGTTTGCTGATAGCCACTTCGCCAATCTCGAATTTTGACTTCGATTGTGCAAATCCGAGTGGCCAAACTACGGAATCGGCTTACTGCCCGCCACCGCCCTCTCGACTGCTTCTCCACATGCCCGGAACGGGCGAGTTGAGGCAGGACAGAAGACGAGATATGCCCAGGGCTCAAGTGGGTGCGCTTAGAAATTTGAGAAGGTGACAGCGTCTCGCCCAATACCTTCTGAAGAGAAAACAAGACACTCATGCTCGCCAGGTCAAGAATTAATGCTTGCGACCTGTCGCGCCGCTGGCGGATCGCCTCTTCATCGAAGCGAACAAGAACAACGTCAGGAACGCCGGACGTTGACTGAACCTCGAAGAATACCCTGCTGCTTGAGCCAATCAACCTGGGCGCTTGCTTGACGATTGGTTCGAGCATGTCGGCTTCTCTCGCAAACTGCGCTTTGGGCATGAGCGCAACTCCCTTAAGTCGAGCCTCGCGACACAAACTAGCACTGGAAGTCTAGCGGGAATTTCTTCAAACTCCGCTAACGAAACGGATAAATCTGAAGTCGGCTAGGAGCGCGTTCTATCGGTCACCAACACACAAGTCTGATCTCATCCAGGACCACGTGTGAACAGCGTCGCGGTCACCACTAAGGCCAGGAAGCTCTACATACGAAAAGGCGCTGGTCAACCGCAAGGAAACTGCAACGGAAGCCGAGAGCAAGCTGATGCTCCTGGTGGATGACGTCTGGGACGGACCACGTGGGCGTTGCTGCCCGTCCCATCGGATCTCATCGAGCGCGCGAGGGCGTCACATCAGCGGGAAGTAGCCGACTGGTAAAGCCCTCGTGGCACAGCCGCTCGTACGCTTCCACGACGCCAGACGGCACGTCCTGCGGGAATTCCAGCCCCAAGTCCGCGAGGACGAGCACCTGTTGCAGTGCGCCCGCGATCATGTCGATTACCATGCGGGCATCCCCAATGGAGTCGGCGTACTCCTCCAGCCTCATGGGCGTGGTCGCGCTCACGACTTGGCAAGGATCCGCACACCTGCGTGTCTCGGCTGCACCGGCTCGAGCCGTGCCCGCCGGAGCGCAAGTCGCACAAGAACTACAAGCGCGGGTGCCCAAAGCCGTACACGAAAAGCTGCACGAAGACGCGTGCGCATGCCCCGAACGCAAAGGAGGCGGACTGGTCTTCATCCGCCCCAAGACCAAGAAGAGCACCAACCCAGTACCGATCCCACCGCCGTTCATCTCCTACCTGCACGAGCACAAGGCATGGCCGGAGGAGATGCGAGCCGTCGCAGGCGACGCGTGGGAGGAACACGGCTCGATGTCCACGCGGCCGGACGGTCGGCCGCTGGACCCGCGCGCCGACTGGGCGGAGTTCTCAAGGAGCTGCTCGAGGAAGCGGGGATCGACAACCGGCGCCTGTACAACTGGAGCCGCCACACCGCAGGCACAATCCTGAACCAGCTGGGGGTGGACATGCCGACGATCATGGAGATCCCCCGGCACACCCAGATCAGTCAGCCTCGGCGGTACGTGAAGGGGAGATCTCCCCTCTCCAAGGACGCCATGCGCCGCATGGGAGACGCCTTCATGCCCCGCCCGGAATCCGCAACTGAGACCAAAGCTGAGACCACGAGCGCCAAGGCGGCGCGTGCGCGGCGCCGTCGCCATATCCGCTGAACAAAAAAGCCCAGCTCAGACACTGTCTGAACTGGGCTTCAGTGGAGCCGCCTAAGGGAATCGAACCCTTGACCTACGCATTACGAGGGAGTTTCACCCCCTTCGGCTCACCTGCGGAAACCTGGTCACAGGCCGTTTG
>NZ_JBSFMM010000063.1:0-51651 GCF_053599555.1 Streptomyces sp. NPDC000941 | reverse complement strand
GGTGGCCGCGCCCGGCCGTCAGGCCGAGGCGGCCAGATATTCGTCGATCGCGGTGTGGTCGAAGGCGTCGGCCAGGTGGACATGGGGACACGCCACCGACCCAATAAGCGTTGCGGGCGGCTGACCGTCACGGAGCGGTTGCCGCCGGCTGGTCGGCCGCGAACGAAACGACCCACGACAGCGCCGCGTTCCAGTTGACGGCGACCTCGTTGGTCGACCACGACTGGATGTCGTCGAGGTAGCAGAGCTGCGGCGCGGGCCGCCGGGGCGGCTCGACGGTGCGGTCGACCAGCAGCCTGTTGGCCTTGGGGTCCTCCAGGCCGGCGCTCGGGCCGCCCGCGAGCGAACCGGCGGGTGGCCCCGGCAGCGCGGGGTCGATCTGATGGCCGTAGAGACGGCTGTGCTGGTTGTGGGAGTGGTGTTCGCCGTATCCCGTCACATAGGACTGGTTGAGGGCGTTGCGGCCGAAGATGTAGTCGAGACCTTCCAGCGCCCCGTCGCGATACCGCCGGTCACCGGTCAGATCGAAGGCGGTCGCGATGACGACGAGCTTGTTGAGCAGCACGCTGTTGGAGCCCTGGACATACTCGCCTGCGCCGAGCGGCATCCCGTACGCCTGGCCGTGCGCCGTGTCGAGATACCGGTCCGCGGCGGCCACCACCGAGGCGCGGGCGGCCATCCGGTCGGCGTCCGGCAGCGGGCTCGGCACGGTCGCCAGGTCGAGCCGGCCGAGCGCGGCGACCTGCTGCCAGCCGAACCCGGACGGCGGAAACGCCTCGCCGGTGGCATCCGGCGAGGCCCGAAGGGCATCGAGAAACGCCTGCTCGCCGGTGGTGAGGAACAGTTCGGCCGCCGCCCAGTAGAACTCGTCGGTGACGTCCGTGTCGTCGTACGGGCCACCGCCGATCGCGTCGTCGCTGTCGGCGAACACCTCCCGGTGGGTCTGCGCTGCCACCCAGGCGGTACGGGCGGCGGTCAGGCAGCGCCGGGCGAAGCCCTGGTCGTAGGTCGCGTACAGCCGGGCGCCCTGCGCGGCGACCGCGGCCAGGTTGAGTGTCGCCGCCGTGGACGGCGGGTGCAGATGGCGCGGTTGCGGGTCCTGGTCCGGGGACAGCGGCAGCCCGGTCCAGTTGTCGTCGTGCACCTTGTGGTGCGCCATCCCCGCGCGGGGCTGCCCGGCGGGCACCTGCATACGCAGCAGGAACTCCAGCTCCCAGCGCGCCTCGTCGAGGATGTCCGGTACGCCGTCCCCGGCCTCGGGGATACGCAGCTCACCGTCGCCGGGCGGACCCAGGCGCCCTGGGGGTGCGGTGAGTGTCCGCTCGTACTGGCTGAGGAGTTGGTAGGTGGCGATCCCGCCGCCCACCACGTACTTGCCCGCGTCGCCGGCGTCGTACCAGCCGCCGCGCACGTCCAGCGCATAGCCGCCGACACCCGGCAGACAGGGCACCCTGGTGTCGCCCTGGTTGGGGGCGGCACCGAGGTGTCCGGCCGGCCGGCCGTACCCGGGTGCCAGCGCCTCGGTGATGGGGATACCGCTGCGCTGGACGTAGAAGAAGTGCAGGGCGTCGGAGCGCAGTTGGTCATAGAGGGTGGCGGAGATGTCGAACGGGTAGCTGGTCTGTCCGTCGGCGCTCAGCGTGTATCCGGTGCCGGTCCCGGCCACCGCGCCGAAGTCCAGTGTGTGCACCCGCTGTCCGGAGGTCGGGTCCACCCCGGCCGGTGTCGAGGCGCCGGACGCCACGGTGGCGCCCGCGCTGTTGTTCAGCTGCCAGGGGATCGGTCCGGGGGCGTCGGTCACGACGGTCGCGTGTTTCGGTCCGCACGGCGGATAGCCGACCTGGTTGACCCGCACCCGCGGGCCGGTGTCCGGGATGTACCGTCGCAGCTGTCGCAGCCCCTGTGCCATATCGCCAGCGTGCGCGGCGTCCGCCGGGCATGCCACCCGGGCGGGCCGCGACCTTGACCCGCCCACACCCGAACGAAACCGCACAGCGCGGCCGAAAACTTTCGCACCTTTGAGCGGCCGCCCAGCCATTGACGTGCAGGGTTCAACTGACCACACTTCGGAGGCCAGCAGTCCAACAGAATCCATCAGACTCCCACAGGATGTTTCATGGCGTCCCGCACAGCCCGAACCCTCCTCCTGCCGCTGCTCGTCCTGTTCACGATGGTGGTGAGCCTCCTGGCCGCATCGCCCAGTCCCGCACAGAACCGCGAAACACCATCGGAGGCGCAGCCAAGACCCAAGTACGCCGGCTATCTCTTCACCTACTTCACCGGTGAGGGCAGCGCCGACGGCGAACAGATACGGATGGCCCTCAGCCGCGGCAACGACCCGCTGCACTGGCGCGAACTGAACGCCGGCAAGCCCGTCCTCACCTCCGGCCTCGGCGAGAAGGGGCTGCGCGACCCGTTCGTCATCCGCTCCCCCAAGGGCGACAAGTTCTATCTGATCGCCACCGATCTGCGGATGTATCAGAACTCCAGCGGCACCTGGGACCAGGTGCAGCGCACCGGCAGCAAGTCGATCATGGTGTGGGAGTCGACCGACCTGGTCCACTGGACCGACCAGCGCCTCGTCAAGGTCTCGCCGGACACGGCCGGCAACACCTGGGCGCCCGAGGCGTACTACGACGAGGATCTCGGCGAGTACGTGGTCTTCTGGGCCTCGAAGCTCTACGCCGACGACGACCCGAACCACACCGGCAACACGTACAACAAGATGCTGTACGCGACGACCAAGGACTTCCGCAGCTTCAGCGAGCCCAAGGTGTGGAACGACCCCGGCTACTCGGTCATCGACTCCACCGTCATCAAGGACAAGGGCACGTACTACCGGTTCACCAAGGACGAGCGCGACCCGTCCTCCGGTACGCCCTGCTCGAAGTTCATCACGGCCGAGAAGTCCACCTCGCTGACGGACACCTCGTACGACTTCGTCGCCGACTGCATCGGCAAGGGCGCGATCGACCGCGGCGAGGGGCCGACGATCTTCAAGTCGAACACCGAGGACAAGTGGTATCTGTTCATCGACGAGTTCGGCGGCCGCGGCTACATCCCGTTCGAGACCACCGACCTCGGCTCGGGCAAGTGGACTCCGTCCGAGAACTACCAGCTGCCCGCCAGCCCCCGGCACGGCACCGTGCTCCCGGTGACGCAGGAGGAGTACGACCGGCTGCTGAGCGCCTACCCGGCGGCCGCCGACTCGCTCGCCGACGTCACGGCCAAGGGCCAGAACGGGTACGCGATCGTCACCGGGGCGAGCGGCAAAGTCGTGCTGCCGATGGACCCGAAGGCCGATCTCAGCCGCCTCGCGCCCCGCTTCGCGCTCCCGGCCGGCGCCACCCTCAGCCCGGCCTCCGGCACCCGGCGGGACTTCCGCAAGGCCCGGACGTACACGCTGAAGACCGCCGACGGGACGACCCGCACCTGGACCGTCGAGGCCGTGCCGATGCGCAGCCCGGTGCTGCCCGGGCTCAACGCCGATCCGGACATCCAGTACTTCGACGGCCGCTACTGGATCTACCCGACGACCGACGGCTTCCGCGGCTGGAGCGGGACCAAGTTCACGGCGTACTCGTCGAAGGACCTGGTCCACTGGGAGAACCACGGGGTGATCCTGGATCTCGGCCCCGATGTGAGCTGGGCGGACAACAACGCGTGGGCGCCCGCGGTGGCCGAGCGGGACGGCAAGTACTACTTCTACTTCTGCGCCGAACAGCAGATCGGCGTCGCGGTGGCCGACTCCCCCGGCGGCCCCTTCAAGGACGCGCTGGGCAAACCGCTGGTGGCCAAGGGCCAGTTCGCGGGCCAGATGATCGACCCCGCGGTGTTCACGGACGATGACGGCCAGGCGTATCTGTACTGGGGCAACGGCCAGGCGTACGGGGTGCCGCTGAACGCCGATATGACGTCCTTCGACGCGTCGAAGGTGCGGAAGTTCACCCCGGACAACTTCCGGGAGGGCTCCTTCGTCGTCAAGCGCAAGGGCACGTACTACCTCATGTGGTCCGAGGACGACACCCGCAGCGAGGACTACCACGTCGCCTACGCCACCGGTACGACACCGCTCGGCCCGTGGACCAAGCGGGGCACGATCCTCTCCAAGCGCGCCGAGTACGGGATCAAGGGCACGGGCCACCACTCCGTGGTGAACGTCCCCGGTACGGACGACTGGTACATCGCCTACCACCGGTTCGCCGTCAACGGCCCCGGGAAGGCGGGTGGCGACGGCACACACCGTGAGACCACCATCGACCGCATGGAGTTCGCGGCCGACGGAACGATCAAGCCGGTGGTGCCGACCCTGGAGTCCATCGCCCCGGTCCACCGGCGCTGACCGGGGTTTGCGGACACACGGACGGATCTGACGGGCTGGGGCCGCGCGGCCCCGGCCCGTCAGTGTGCAGACGGGCGGCTCGCGCGCTGGGCAGTCAGGATGGCTGGACTTCGTCGAAGAGGGCGAGAGCTTCGGCGGGGTCCGGGCTCACAAGGCGTTCCAGACCGGCCGTCGTCATCTTCGCCCACCTGCCGGCCCGTGCCCACATCCGTTCCTCGAAGGCCCGGACGGCCTCGTCCAGATCTTCGGGGCCGGTGGCGATGGACTCGGCGAGTTCGGCGCCTTCCAGCATCGCGAGGTTCGCACCCGCCCCCAATGGTGGCATCAGATGGGCGGCGTCGCCCAGGAGCGTCACCCCAAAGACGTGGGTCCAGGTGTGGGACACGGGCAGGACGTAGTGGGGGCGGTGGGCGAAAGCGGTGCCGTGGCGGAGGAGGTCGAGGACGGGAGCGGCCCAGCCGTCGAACAGAGCCAGCAGGCTCGATCGCACGGCCTCGACGTCGGCCAGGTCCAGGTCCGTGTGCCAGTCCAGCGGCGCGCGGAACTGGGCGTACACCTTGACGTGGCCGCCGCTGCTGCGCTGGGCGACGAGATTGCGGTTCACGCCGTACACGGCCATGGAACCGTCGCCGACCAACCGGGCGAGGTCGGGGTGGCGGGTGTCGACGTCGTCCAGGGAGGTCTCGACCAAGGTGACGCCGGTGTAGTGCGGCGTCACCGACGAGACCGCCGGGCGGACCCGGGACCAGGCGCCGTCCGCGCCGACCACGAGGTCGAACGTCTCCTGTCGCCCGTCCGCGAAATGGACCTGTGCGCCATCCCGGGTGCCCGGCACCACCTGCGTCACGCCCCGCCCCCACTGGACGTCGAGAGGGCCGAGCAGCAGGTCACGGAGTTGCCCGCGGTCGATCTCGGGATTGGCCCGCTCATCTGGACGGGGTCGCCAGTCGCGCAGGACGGTCCCGTCCGTGTCCAGGATGCGCATGGCCTGCCCCTCGGGACGGGACAGCGCCTGGAACTCCGCCAGCAGCCCCGCCTTGTCCAGCGCGCGCTGGCCCAGCCCTTCGTGCAGGTCAAGCGTGCCGCCCGGGGGGCGGGCGTCGGGGGCGGGATCGCGTTCGAGAACGGCGACGGGGTAATCGTGGCGGTGCAGGACGCGGGCGAAGGCAAGGCCGGCAGGGCCGCTCCCGACCACGGCGATTCGGTGTCTCATGTCGATACACCGTATTGCCCCGGGACGGCGCATCGCAACAGTACGATGTGTCCATGACTGTGTGGGACCGGCCGGAGCCGCCGACTCGCCCCGTGCCGCTCGACCGGGAGCGGATCGTCGCCGCCGCCATCGCGCTGGCCGACGAGGGCGGGCTGGAGGCGGCGTCGTTGCGCAAGGTCGCCGCCCGGCTGAACGCAGGCCCGATGCGGCTGTACGGATACATCTCCACCAAGGAGGAGCTGTTCGACCTCATGGTGGACGAGGTCTACGCCGAGATCCTCCCCGAGGAGCAGCCCGAGGACTGGCGGGAGGCGCTGCGCGTCCTCGCCCACCGCACCAGGCAGGCCGTTCTCCGCCACGAATGGCTGGCCGACCTGCTCGGCGGCCGCCCGGCCCTGGGCCCGAACGGCCTCGCCGTGGCCGAGGCCACGCTGGCCGCCCTCGACGGCCTCGCCGACATCGACACCGCCATGCGCGCCGTGGAGACTGTCAGCTCCTACTTCACCGGCGCGATCAGGCGCGAGATCGCGGACCTGCGGGCCGAGCGCGCCACGGGCCTGTCCAAGCACGACTGGCAGCGCGCCTCCGGCCCGCATGTGACCAAAATGCTGGCCACGGGCCGCTTCCCGGCGCTGGCCAAGGCCGTGTACGACGGCACGCACGTGGACGCCGAGACATCCTTCGCGACCGGCCTGGACTGGGTCCTCGACGCCGTGGCCGCCAAACTCACCCGGCCACCGGCGTGACGCTCAGCTCTTGCCGGTCGGGTCGTGGAACGCGCACACCGACCGGCTCGCGATGCTCGCGCTGGGGGACGTTGCCGGGCTGAAGGTTCTCGATGTCGGCCTTGATGGGGCCGGGCAGGTGCTGGGACCCTGCTCCCGTGTGGCTTCGACACCTCCGTCCAAGGTCCCGGCCGGTGCCGGTGGTTCTCACCGTGACGCTCTGTCTGTCCGTGATCGTCGCCGTGGGGGTGGTCTTCGCCGCCGGCCGTTCGGCTCCGGACCGTACGGGGCCCTCGGCCGGCCGCTATGTCGAGATCACCGCCGTTTCCCCGGCCGTCGTCCCGGCGGCCGGGCCTGACGCCTCGACGGGATCCTTCACGGAGGACTGCGGGCGCAACGAGAACGGGCACCATAACGCCGACAATGTCGTCGTGGCCCCGGGCGTGGTGGGCGGCGCTCACCACACCCACGACTACGTGGGCAATGTGTCCACCGACGCCCTGTCGACCAACGAGAGCCTGGCCCGAGCCGGAACCACCTGCGCGGGCGGCGACCGCTCGACGTACTACTGGCCGGTGATCCGGCGGCTGGATCGCGCCGGCGCCGATGCCCGCGCCGTGGGCGGAGGGGCGGACGGCAACACCGGCGCCATCGTGGAACCGTCGTCGGTCCGGGTGGAGTTCCGCGGCAACCCGGTGAGCAAGGTGGTCGCCATGCCCCGGTTCCTGCGGCTGGTCACCGGGGACGCGGTCGCGGCGACCGCGGGCGGCGATGCGCAGATACGGGCCCAGTGGGGCTGTTCCGGCCACCCCGGGCGGTTCACGACGGCGTACACGAGATGTCCGCAGGGCAGCGGGCCCACCCGTACGTTCGACCTCCCCAGTTGCTGGAACGGACTCGCCACCGACAGCCCCGACCACCGCGCCCATGTGGTGTTCCCCGCCGTCAACGGCGTCTGCCCGCAGGCCACCTTCCCCGTGCCGCAGCTACGGATCACCGTCGCGTACGGCCTCCCCCACGGCACGCGCTACGCCGTGGACTCCTTCCCGGAGCAACGGCGTGATCCGAGGACCGACCACGCTCTCGTCATCAATGTGATGACGGACCGCCGGATGGCGGCGATGGTGCGCTGTATCAACAAGGGCCGTCACTGCCGGTCCACATGACACAGATCATGTGACGCAGGCCACATTGAACCGGGGTCGTTCGGGATCCGTGTTCAGCGCGTCGGTGCAGGAGAGGACGGGAGTGGGTGGATGGCGGCGGCACTATGGTCCCGCACTCGCAAGAAGCAACAGAGAACGAGTGACGAGGCACTGATCCGGGCTCTCTACGAGGAACACGGCAGGGCGCTGCTCGCCTATGCGCAGCGGTTGACCGGCGACCACAGCGCCGCGGAGGACGTGGTCCAGGAGACGCTGATCCGGGCCTGGACCCACCCGGACGCGCTGGTCAACGGCAAGGGCTCGGTGCGCGGCTGGCTGCTCACCGTGGCTCGCAACATCGTCACCGACCGGTACCGGGCCAAGGCGGCACGCCCGACCGAGGTCGCCGAGTCCGCGGCCACCACACCCGTGGCGCAGGACCACGCGGACGCCGTGATGAATTCGATGCTCGTGCTGGAAGCGCTCGATCAGCTTTCCCCGGACCACCGGGATGTGCTGAGAGAAATTTATTTCCAGGGAAGCAGCGTCGCCGAAGCGGCGGAAAGTCTCGGGATTCCACCCGGAACCGTGAAGTCGCGATCACACTATGCCTTGAAGGCACTGCGTGAAATGTACAAGGACAAACCGACGACGGCGAAGCTCGTCGCGCTGAAGGGGGTGGCGGTATGAGCATTCAGCAGCATGACAACAGCGAACTGCTCGGCGCCTACGTTCTCGGCGCGCTGGATGAGCGGGAGGTGCGGGCCATCGACGAACATGTGGCGTCGTGCCGGAGATGCCGCGACGAACTGGACGGACTGCGGGAGATGGAGTCCGCGCTGGGTGAGGTGCCCCCCGAGGCATTTCTCGACGGTCCGCCGGACGGCGGGGATCTGCTGCTGCAGCGCACCCTGCGGCAGGCCCGTGGCGAACGCGAGGGCATGGAGCGCAGACAGCGGGCGGTCCTGGCCGCCGTCGCGACGGTCGCGGCGGCGGCCGTACTGGGCGGCGGTGTGCTGATCGGCCGGCACACCGGCGGGCAGCCGACGGAGATCGCGGAGCGCCCGCCGACCTCGACCTCGGCTCCGGCCACTCCCCCGGCCGGTACGAAGGTGGCCTCGGTGACCAGCGCCGAGACGGGCAGCCGGATGACGGTACGGGTGACCCCGGCGGTCGACTGGGTCCGGATCAACGCCTCGGTCAATGGCATCCCGGCGGGTGAGCGCTGCCGCTTGGTGGTGGTGTCCGACGACGGCAGCCGCGAAGTGGCGGGAAGCTGGCTCGTCTCGGGCGAGAAGAAGGGGGCCAACCTCGACGGCTCGGCGGCCGTACCGGCCGACCAGATCGCCAAGGTCGTGGTGGAGAACGACGAGGGCAAGGAATACGTGTCGGTCAAGCTCTGACGAACGACCAACCCGCGACACCAGTACGCCCCCGGCCGGAACCGCCCCGTCCATGCGTCCCGGCCGGGGTGAGGGCGCATGGGGCCGACTCGCGCCGACCGCGTCGGCCAGCGAGAATGCTGGGGAACAGGAGGACTCTCGATGCCTGAGACACGTCCGATTCTCGTGACCGGGGCCGCGGGCAGTGTCGGAGCCGTCGGCCGCACCGTGGTGGAACTTCTCCGCGCGAAAGAACTCCCCGTACGCGCTTTTGTCCGCCGCGAGGACGAACGAGCGCAGGCGCTGCGCGCCACGGGTGCGGAAGTCTTCGTCGGCGATCTCGCGAACCCCGGGGACGTGGGCCGGGCCATGGTGGACTGCCGGCGGGTCTATTTCGGCATGGGCGTTTCCGCGCAGTATCTGGAGGCCGCGATCAACACCGCGGCCATCGCGCGCGACCGCGGACACCTGGACGTGTTCGTCAACATGTCACAGATGACCGTGGCCCAGATGAGCGCCACGAGCACATCGGAATCGACCCAGCAGCATCAGCACTGGCTGGTCGAACAGGTCCTCAACTGGTCGGGCCTGCCGGTGACCCATATCCGGCCCACCGTGTTCATGGAGAACCCGCTCTTCCAGATCTTCGCGTACGCCTCGATCAAGAAGAGCGACACGATCCGGCTGCCGTTCGGCTCCGGGAAGACCTCGCCCATCGCCGCCCGGGATGTGGCGGAGGTCGTCGCGACGGTCCTGATGGATCCGGCTCCGCACCTCGGGAACACGTATCACCTCACCGGCGGCGCCTCCCGCGATATGACGGCCGTGGCCGCGGAGTTCTCCGCCGCGCTCGGGCGAAAGGTCACATACGTCGATGTGCCCTATGACCAGTGGCTTCAGCAGGAGCTGGCCACCCAGGGCCTCCCCGACCATGTGCTCAATCACCTCTCGACGATGGCGCGGCTGCACGCCGAGAACCGCTACGACCGCGCCACGGACGATGTCAGCACGATCCTCGGCCGGCAGCCGACGAGCGTGGAGGGCTTTGTGAAGAGCCGTCCCGAACTCTTCGGGGAGTGAGTCACCCCGCGGAGGCGGCTCCGCATTCCGCCTTCAGCGGTCCGCTCAGGAACCGCCCGGTGTGCGAGCTCGGGTGGGCCGCGAGCTGTTCCGGGGTGCCCTCGGCGATGACCTCGCCACCCCGGTGTCCGCCGTCCGGGCCCATGTCGATCAGCCAGTCGGCCGACTTGATCACATCGAGGTTGTGCTCGATGACCACGACCGTGTTGCCGCCGTCCACCAGCCGCTGGAGCACCGAAAGCAGCCGGTCGACGTCCGCGGCATGGAGTCCGGTGGTGGGTTCGTCCAGTACGTACAGGGTGCGGCCGCGGGTGCGCCGCTGGAGCTCGGCGGCGAGTTTGACGCGCTGCGCCTCGCCGCCGGACAGGGTGGTGGCGGGCTGGCCGAGCTTGACGTAGCCGAGGCCCACATCGTGCAGGGTCCGCAGATGGCGGGAGATGATCTGGTGCCCGTCGAAGAAGCCCAGGCCCTCCTCGACGGTCATGGCGAGGACGTCCGCGATGGACTTGCCCTTGTAGTGCACATCCAGGGTCTCGCGGTTGTACTGGGCGCCGTGGCAGACCTCGCACGGCACATACACATCCGGGAGGAAGTTCATCTCGACCTTGATGGTGCCGTCGCCGGAGCAGTGCTCGCAGCGGCCGCCCTTGACGTTGAAGGAGAACCGGCCGGGCTGGTAGCCGCGCACCTTGGCCTCCGGGGTCTGGGCGAACAGCTTGCGCAGCTGGTCGAAGACGCCCGTGTACGTGGCGGGGTTGGAGCGGGGGCTGCGGCCGATCGGGGACTGGTCGACCTGGACCACCTTGTCGATCTGCTCGGCCCCGGTGATCGTGCGATGCCGGCCGGGCACCTTGTGGGCGCGGTGGATCCGCTGGGCCAGGGAGGTCTGGAGTATGTCGTTGACCAGCGTCGACTTCCCGGAGCCCGAGACGCCGGTGACGGCGGTGAACAGCCCGAGCGGGAACGATACGGTCACCTCCCGCAGATTGTGCTCGGACGCGTCGTGCACGGTGATCGCGCGGCCTTCTACCGGCTCCCGTCGCCGCGCGGGGACGGCTATCGCGCGCCGCCCGGACAGATAGGCGCCGGTCAGGGACTCGGGGTGGTCCAGCAGCTGGGGCACGGTGCCCGTATGCACCACGCGGCCGCCGTGCGCACCGGCACCCGGCCCGATGTCCACCGCCCAGTCGGCCGCCTTCAGCGTCTCCTCGTCGTGCTCGACCACGATCACCGTGTTGCCGCGGTCGCGCAGCCGCTTGAGTGTTTCGATGAGCCGCTGGTTGTCGCGCTGATGCAGCCCGATGGACGGCTCGTCCAGTACGTACAGCACCCCGGTCAGCCCGGTCCCGATCTGGGTCGCCAGCCGGATCCGCTGTGCCTCCCCGCCGGAGAGGGAGGCGGCGGGCCGGTCGAGCGAGAGGTAGTCCAGACCCACGTCGAGCAGGAACCGCAGCCGCTCGCCGATCTCGGCGAGTACGGCCTCGGCGATCCGTCGCTCGCTGCCCGTCAGCTCCAACCCCTGGGTGAAATGGGCGAGTTGGTCGAGCGGCAGGGCGGACACCTGGGCGATGTTCCGGCCGCCGACCGTGACGGCGAGCACGCCGGGAGCGAGCCGGGCCCCGGCGCAGGCCGGGCACGGCACCTCACGCATATACCCGGCGAACCGGTCCTGGGAGGTCCCGGATGCGGCGCCCTCCGCGTAGCGGCGCTCGATATGCGGGATGACGCCCTCGTACCGCGACATATGGGACCGCTCGCGGCCGAACCGGTTCCGGTACGACAGCTGGAGCCGCCGCTCGCTTCCGCGCAGCACCATGTCCCGTACGTCGGTGGGGAGTTGGTGCCAGGGCGTGGCGGTGCTGAAACCGGTCTCGGCGGCCAGGGCGTCCAGCAGATGGGCGAAGTAGTCGGCTCCGCTGGTGTTGGTCCAGGGCGCGATGGCGCCCTCGGCCAGCGACTTGGTGTCGTCCGGGACGACGAGGGAGGGGTCGACCTCCACCCGCGAGCCGAGGCCCGTACAGGCGGGGCAGGCGCCCCAGGGCGCGTTGAAGGAGAACAGCCGGGGCTCCAGCGACTCCAGGCCGATGTCATGGGAGCGCGGACAGGCCATCTTCTCCGAGAACATCAGCTCCCGCTCGCCGTCGGCCGCGTCCCGGTCCACGAACTCGACGCGCAGGACGCCGCCGGCGAGTCCGAGCGCGGTTTCCACGGACTCCGTCAGCCGCTGCCGGACACCGGGCTTGACGGCCACCCGGTCCACCACCACGTCGATGGAGTGCTTCTTGCGCCTGTCCAGCGCGGGCGGCGTGGCGAGCGCGTGGACCCGGCCGTCGACCCGGGCCCTGCTGAATCCGTCGATGCTCAACTGGCGGAAGATATCGGCGTGTTCGCCCTTGCGGTCGCGGACGACCGGGGCCAGCACCGAGAAGCGGGTGCCCTCGTCCTCGGTGAGCAGCCGGTCGACGATCCGCTGCGGCGTCTGCCGGCTGACCGGTTCGCCGCACTCGGGGCAGTGGGGGCGGCCGATCCGGGCGTAGAGCAGGCGCAGATGGTCGTACACCTCGGTGCTGGTGCCGACCGTGGAGCGCGGATTGCGGCTCGATGCCTTCTGGTCGATGGCGATGGCCGGGGACAGCCCCTCGATCACATCGACGTCCGGCTTGTCGAGTTGCCCGAGGAACTGCCGCGCATACGCCGACAGCGACTCGACGTAGCGACGCCGGCCCTCCGCGAAAATCGTGTCGAACGCCAGGCTTGATTTACCGGATCCCGATACCCCCGTGAATACGATCAGAGCGTCCCGGGGCAATTCAAGAGAGACGTCGCGGAGATTGTTCTGGCGGGCACCCTTGACGACGAGTCGATTTCTCACTTTCGAACCGTAACAGCACATCACCGCTGGTGAAGGCATATATTCAGCATCATTTCGATGTGAGGAACATCGCCCTTGACGGGGAAGTCGCCGATGTGAGCAATTACTCCGGGACCGGTCCCGCCCGACCCCCTATAGGCTTATAATTCGTGATGAACCGCAACGGGGGTGGCCGCTTATGCCCTTACCTCACGGTGGATTCGACGGGTTCCCGGACGATTCCAGAGCCGAAGTCTTCGTACGCGAGTTCCTGACCGCGGTGGCTCCGGCGAACCGAAAGAACCTGGCGACGAAGCCGCCACTTTTCATCCTGCGGGTCCCGGGCGATGCCGCCCGGTGCGAGGCCGCCGCGCACCGGGTGCTGGAGGCGCTGCGCCGGTCGATCGACGACAGCGGCAGGCTTGTGCCGTACGCACATCTGACCGCCGGCCCGGACACCGAACTGCTCTCCGAGCGCGCGGGCAGCTGTCTTCAGGTCCCCCCGCATATGGTGCCGGACCGCTTTCCGCACTTCCGGGTGGTCCGCGACCTGGTGACCTATCTCAGGGACCATCCGGCGCGCTGGCCCGGAGCGCGCGCCAGGGAGCTGCGGGAACACGCCTGCGATCGGCAACAGGCCGAACACCGCGGCCTGCTGGGGAGGCTCCCGGCGAGCGACCCCCCGGCGGACACCATCCGGGGGTGGCTGCTGCGCGTCGGCTGGCTGTCGGTCGCCCGGAGACTCCCCCGCAGGCTCTGGTCCTGGTGGACATCGGCGAAGGTGATGCGCGGCTGGCTGGCGGACCTGCCGGTGGCGGCGGGTGGCCGGACGCTGTTCGCGGTGCTGGACCAGGTGGCCGCCGTCCAGGCGGTGCGGCTGAGGACCAATCCCCACCACGACGAAGCCCTCCAGGAACTGGAGGAGCTGCTGGTACGGGCCCTGCTGGAGGATCTGCGCACCCCGCCCGTCGGCGGGGTGCTGCCCAGGCGGCGGCGCCGCACCGCGCGGCCGGTGCTGCTGGTGGAGTTGCCGCCGGCCGGGGCGCAGGGCGCCCGTGGCGCCGAGCGTTTCCTGCGCGCGCTGCACCGGATGCGGGACACCGCGGCGCAGCCGGGGCCGCTGGTCATCGCCGTCGGGCAGCCGTCCCCGGCGCTCCTCGCCGAGCTGGGCGGCCCGCCGGAGAGCAACTTCACCCAGGCCGGGCTCCAGTTGGGCCACAAGGACGGCCCACCGGTCCTGGTGACCTTCGGCGAGGCGGCTCTCGCAGGCCCCGGGCTGCCCGTGGGTCCGGTGGCGCCGAGGACCTTCCGGCTGAGCTGGCGGACCACCACGTCCATCGTGGCGGCCCTCACGGCGCTGGCCCTGGTCGGCACGGTCCTGATCGTGAGCCGCACACTGCCGGACCCTGAGGATCGCTCCTGCGTCGGCGGCAGCCGGTCCGTCGCCGAGTCCGCCCGCGCCACACCGGTCCGGATGACCCCGAAGGCCTGGTACGACGCCGCGCGCAAGGCGATCGACACCGAGAACGGGCGCGCCGAGCGGTTCGCCGGCCAGGGGCGGACCGTACGGACCGTGGTGGCCTTCGGGTCCAGCAGACCGCGGGACGAGACGGACGCGCTGTTCGACGGGACGATCCCGGAGCTGCGCGGGATCGCCCTGTGGCAGCGAAGGCTGAACGACGAGGCGGTCTCGGACGACTCGCTGGTGCCGCTGCGCGTGGAGGTGCGCACCACGGGCGAGAACTTCCAAGACGCCGAACAGGCGGCCCGGCGGCTGGTCGACGAAACCCGCCACGAGGACGCGGCGGGGCGCAAGGACCGTAGAAGGGACTATAAGAAGGTCGTCGGCGTCCTCGGGTACGCGCAGAGCCGGGACACGACCAAGGCCGCGCTCCGGGTGCTCGGCGCGGCCGGAATCCCCGCGGTCGGGACCACCGCCACCGCCGACGAGATGCTGGACGGCCCGGCGAGCCTGAACTACTGGCCCTCCACCCCGTCCAACTCCACCGAGGCGCGCATCGAGGCCGACTTCGCCGGCCAGGAGAACATCGTGGCGGCACGCGGCGAGAAGCAGAACATCTGCTCCCCGGCGAAACGGGCGCTGGTGATCGAAAGCTCGGCGGACCTCTACAGCAAGAGCCTCGCGGACAAGTTCCGCGCCGAATTCCCGGGCCCCGCCTCGGTGTTCAACTTCGACCAGGACGGCGACTTCCGGTTCGCCCCGGCCGGCTCCACCAGCGTGCACAGCGCCGTCGAACTCGCCAACCAGCTGTGCCGGGCGCTGCGTACGGACCCGGACTCGGTCGTGTACTGGTCGGCGCGGGCCCGCGACTTCACCGCCTTCATCAACGCCATGGACCTCCGGGGCACCTGCGTCGACCACGACATCACGGTCCTCGGCGGCAACGACCTGACCAACGTCGCGATGACCGGGGAGCTCAGCGACAAGAGCTGGCTGCGGCTGTACTACTCGGCCCACCGCATGCCGCTCACCGACCCGCGCACCAGCGCCAGGACCCGGCAGTTCGCCAAGGAATACGACCACTTCGTCCGGACCACCACGGACGGAGACGACCCCTGGCGGCAGGACGGCCACTCCGCGGTGTCCTACGACGCCGTCCACATGCTGTCGCAGGCGATCGACCAGGCCCGGCTGCGCGACCCGGACGTCGAGCGGGAGTCCGTCCTCATCGCCCTCGGCGCCGGTGTCACCTTCGACGGAGCCACCGGATACGTCTCCTACGACCAGGGCAGCAACGCGCCGCCCCGGGACAAGACCCTGGTCCTGCTGCGCCAGGTGGCACAGCAACCGGAAGCGGTGGTGGCCTGCGGCGCATACCGGCCGGACACCTCGAGCCGTACGACCGGCGCACCGTGCGCACGCTGACGCTCACTGTCCGCCACGGAAACCGGTGGCCCGGCGCGCCGACGACAAGAAACCCGGTATCCACCCGAGCAGGGCCATGGCGGGTCACCTGGAACGCGGCCGACTCGGCGGACAGCGTCGCGCGGGCGTTCCCTGGTGCCGTCCTGGCCGGGCCGCGCCGGACCGCTCGTGGCGGCCTCCGGGGTGGCCGAGATCGCCATCGGCCTGCTGGTGCCGGCACCGGGCAGGCGTACGGCCGTGGCGTGGGCCGTCGCGGTCGCGGAGGCGGCCGGGGGCGGGTCGTAAATCGGCGCTTGCATGATCATGCGGGGTCATGCATACTTCTGCCGTGTCCAAAGTTCTCACCTCCCTGCCTGTCGGCGAGCGCGTCGGGATCGCCTTCTCCGGTGGCCTCGACACCTCGGTAGCCGTCGCGTGGATGCGCGACAAGGGTGCGGTGCCCTGCACCTACACCGCTGACATCGGCCAGTACGACGAGCCCGACATCGCCTCGGTGCCCGGCCGCGCCACGGCCTACGGCGCGGAGGTCGCCCGGCTGGTCGACTGCCGGGCGGCCCTCGTGGAAGAGGGTCTCGCGGCCCTGGCCTGCGGGGCGTTCCACATCCGGTCCGGTGGCCGCAGCTACTTCAACACCACCCCGCTCGGGCGGGCCGTCACCGGCACCCTGCTGGTGCGCGCGATGCTCGAGGACGATGTCCAGATCTGGGGCGACGGCTCCACCTTCAAGGGCAACGACATCGAGCGGTTCTACCGCTACGGTCTGCTGGCCAACCCCTCCCTGCGGATCTACAAGCCGTGGCTGGACGCCGACTTCGTCAGCGAGCTCGGCGGCCGCAAGGAGATGTCGGAGTGGCTGGTCGCCCACGGCCTGCCCTACCGGGACAGCACTGAGAAGGCGTACTCCACCGACGCGAACATCTGGGGCGCGACGCACGAGGCCAAGGCGCTCGAGCACCTTGACGTAGGGCTGGAGCTCGTCGAGCCGATCATGGGCGTGCGGTTCTGGGACCCGACCGTCGACATAGCGGCCGAGGACGTCACGATCGGCTTCGAGCAGGGCCGGCCGGTGACGATCAACGGCAAGGAGTTCGCCTCCGCCGTCGATCTGGTGCTGGAGGCCAACGCCATCGGCGGCCGGCACGGCCTGGGCATGTCCGACCAGATCGAGAACCGCGTCATCGAGGCCAAGAGCCGCGGCATCTACGAGGCCCCGGGCATGGCGCTGCTGCACGCGGCGTACGAGCGGCTGGTCAACGCGATCCACAACGAGGACACCGTCGCCACCTACCACACCGAGGGCCGGCGGCTCGGCAGGCTGATGTACGAGGGCCGCTGGCTGGACCCGCAGGCGCTGATGGTGCGCGAGTCGCTGCAGCGCTGGGTCGGCGCGGCGATCACCGGCGAGGTGACCCTGCGGCTGCGGCGCGGTGAGGACTACTCCATCCTGGACACCTCCGGGCCGGCGTTCAGCTACCACCCGGACAAGCTCTCCATGGAGCGGACCGAGGACTCCGCCTTCGGCCCTGTGGACCGGATCGGCCAGCTGACCATGCGCAACCTCGACATCGCGGACTCCCGCGCCAAGCTCGAGCAGTACGCGGGGCTCGGGATGGTCGGCAACTCCCACCCGGCGCTGATCGGTGCCGCGCAGGCGGCCTCGACCGGGCTGATCGGCACGATGCCGAAGGGCGCGTCCGAGGCGATCGCCTCCTCCGACGGCCAGGTCTCCAGCGACGACCAGCTGCTCGACCGCGCGGCGATGGAGTTCGGCGCCGACTAGCGGCCCCTGGCCACCTACGCATCACGCGGCGGCCCTTGTCCGGTTCCGATCCGGACGAGGGCCGCCGCGTTCCGTATGGCGGGGCGCTACTCGTTGTGCAGCACCTCCGCGATCGTCAGCCGCGCCGCGCGCCGCGCCGGGATCAGGGCGCCCAGCACCCCGATCACCAGCCCCGCCAGGGCCAGGCCGGCCAGGGCCGGGGGCGCCAGACGTCGGTCAGGTACGAGGGCAGGGCGATGTCCACCGCGTCCGCCATCCGCGGCACCACCAGGTCGTGGCGGTGCGGGCGGCTCCCCGACCCGGTGAACGGCCGGGGAAGGCGCCGGTGAAGGGCCCGGTCATCGGTGGATCAGCGACCGGAAGCCGGCGCGCACATCGGCCTTGGACGCCTTGACGTATACCTTCGACGGCGGGCCGAGGTCGGTGGGCCCGTAGGTGGTGTACGAGAGCTTCCTGGGGCAGCTCGTGCCGCTGATCTCCACCGAGCGGTCGGCCACGAGCTTTCCGGTCCGCAGCTCGTAGACCTTCACCGGAATCGCGATTTTGTGAAATGTCACATCCGTGGGGAAGTTGGGGAAGGACTTGTTCTCGTACGGACACGTCCGGACGGACGTCCCGTAGTCCTCGTCGTCCGCACAGACCACCAGCACCGCGTGGGCGGCGTCGGTGGTCCGCCACTCGCCCGGGAGCTTGTTCCTGTACGTATCGTTCCCGTAGAACAGCGCACGGTTGGTTCCCTTGCCATAGGGGGCGGCGCCGCTGTACTTGGCCGGTCGGGAGCAGTAGGTGGGTTGTGTGTCCGTCGACCCGTCGAGCAGGTCGCGGACGTGTCCCAGCTCGATGGTCAGTGTGGCCCGCCTGACCCCGCCGCGGGCCTTGGCCGCGAGTCCGTCGCCCGGGTACTGGTCGAGGAGTTGCCGATAGCGGTCGCGCGCCTTCTTCCAGTCCTTGCCCGCCATGAAATCGTCACCGCATCCGACCAGCGCCGCGGGTGCGGTCCGCTTCGCGGTGTCGGCGGACCGGTCCAGCGCGTTGTGGGTGGGCCGGCGGTGGCGGAGCCAGTCGGTGACCGTGACGGTGCGGCAGGGGTTCTTGGTGGGCAGACCGCCGAGGAATCCGTCCAGGACCGCGTCGACCGTCTTCCCGTTGCCGGGCTGCGCGAGGACCGAGGAGAGCGTGTCGAAGCCCGCCTTCAGGGCGCCGGTGTCCCCGGTCAGCCCGGTGGTCAGGTCCGCCTTGGCGGCCCGTAGCCGGTGGCACGCCTTGACGGTCTTGTCGCCGCGGGCGGCCAGCGGCGCGTCGGCTATGCGGTGGCCGGTCCACACCTCGTCCTGCGCGGCCAACACCCGTGCGCAGTCGCCGCTTTCCCGGGCCTCGGCCACGCTCCGCTCGATCCTGGAAGCGTCGAACCGCAGGAACCCCGCGGCCAGAAGCACCGGAGCCGTGACGCCGAGCGCCACCAGACGCCGCGTACGTACGGCCCGGCCGAGGTGCACACCACGGCCGCCGCGGCCCCGCGCCAGGAACCACCCGTGCGCGATGACCGCCACCCACCAGACGACCACCACGGCCTCGCACCACGGCCGGGCGACCGAGACCAGGACGGAGACGAGGACGACGGTCACCACCGTGGCGGCGATGGCGAGCCTGCGCCGCCCCAGCAGCAGGTAGCCGACGCCGAGCAGGGACGCGTTGCCGAGGGCGCCGGTCAGCGGGTCGGGTGCCCGGCCCCCGGGTGGCGCGGGCTCCGGCACGGCGGCGTACGTCGGGTCAGCCATCTCCTGGTCTCTTCCTCTCACGAAACGTGCGAGCCCCACATGGCGGGTCACCGCATCGTGCGCCCCCGCTCCCGGGACCGGTCCCGGCGGACGCGGCTCCCCGCCCGTGCACCGTGGGGCCGTGGATTCGGCCGCGGTCGAATCACCACTTAGAGTGATCAGGAATGGGGCGGCGATCGGATCTCGGAGGGTGAGTTGTCACAGGGTCCCGTGCGGTTCGCGCTCCTGGGGCCGGTCAGGGCCTGGCGTGGGGAGAGCGAGCTCGACCTGGGGCGCCCTCAGCGCAGGGCGCTGCTGGCACTGCTGCTGGCGGGGGCCGGGCGGACGGTCTCGATGGACGGCCTGATCGACGGCCTGTGGAGCGAGGACCCGCCGGACAGCGCCGCAAATGTGATCCACCGGCATGTGGGCACGGTGCGCCGGCTGCTGGAGCCGGAGCTGCCCACGCGGGCGGCGGGCCGTTGGCTGCTGCGCGGTGCGGGTGGCTACCGTCTGGAGGTCGACAACGACTCCCTGGACCTGCTGCGCTTCCGGAGCCTGCGGGAGACGGCCCGGCAGGCCGCGGCGGAGGGGGCGGCCGGGCGGGCCGTGGCGCTGAGCGTCGAGGGGCTGGCGCTGTGGCAGGGGCCCGCCGCCTCCGGGATCGCCGCCGAGGTGCGCGGCCACCCGCTGCTCGCGGCGCTGGACCGGGAACACCTGGCGGCCGTCAAGGAGTCCGCCGACCTGGCCCTGGGCGCCGAGGCGGCCGACCTGGTGCTGCCGGCGCTGCGGACGGCCGCCGCCGCGAGCCCGCTGGACGAGCCGCTGCTGTCCCGGCTGGTGCTCGCCCTGACGGCGGCCGGACACCGGTCCGAGGCGCTTGAGGTGTACGAGGGGGCCCGTATACGCCTCACCGGCGAACTGGGCATATCGCCCGGCGCGGAGCTGCTGGCGGCTCAGGCGGTGGCGGCCGGGCGCAAGCCCCGGGAGGCGGCGCCTCCGGCAGGCGGTCCCGCCCCTGACGGGCCGTCCGGGCGCACCGGCTACACCGCCCCCAGCCCCGCCCAGCTCCCGCCCGACCTGCCGGTGTTCACCGGTCGCAGAACGGAAATGGCGGAGGTGCTTGCCCGGTTGCCGGGGGCGGGGCAGGACACCTCCACGGTGCTGATCAGCGCCATCGGCGGGATGGCCGGGATCGGCAAGACCACCCTGGCCGTGCACTGGGCCCATCAGGTCGCCGACCGTTTCCCCGACGGGCAGCTCTACGTCAACCTGCGCGGATTCGACCCGACGGGGCCCGCCATGACCCCCGGGGAGGCCGTACGCGGCTTTCTCGATGCCCTGGGTGTGCCGCCGCGGCACATCCCGAACGGCCTGGACGCCCAGGCCGCGCTCTACCGCAGCCTGCTGGCCGGCCGCCGGGTCCTGGTGCTGCTGGACAACGCCGCGGGCACGGATCAGTTACGGCCACTGCTGCCCGGCTCGCCCGGCTGTCTCACGATCGTCACCAGCCGCAACCAGATGCACGGGCTGCTGGCGGCGTACGGCGCCCATGCGCTGAGCCTGCGGCCGCTCGATGTGGCCGAGGCCCGTGAGTTCCTGGCCCGCCGGCTCGGGGACGGCCGGGTGTCGGCTGACCCGGGAGCCGTCGCGGAGATCGCCGAACGGTGCGCCGGGCTGCCCCTCGCCCTGGCCTGCGTCGCCGCCCGAGTGGCGCTGAGTCCCGACGTTCCGCTGTCGGTCGTGGCCGACGAGTTGCGGGAGACCCGGGAAAGCCTGGAGGGGTTCGCGGGCGGTGAGGTGTCCACCGATGTCGGCGCGGTGTTCTCCTGGTCCTGCCGTGCCATCTCCCCCGCCGCCGCCAGACTGTTCCGGGTGCTCGGCCTGCAGGCCGGTCCTGACATCTCCGCCACGGCGGCGGCCAGTCTGGTCGGCCTTCCGCTGCGCGAGACATGGCCGTTGCTGACCGAGCTCACCCAGGTGCAGCTGATCGGCGAACACGCTCCGGGCCGGTACGTGCTGCACGACCTGCTGCGCGCCTACTCCCGTGAGCTGGCGCGGGCCCAGGACTCGCAGGACGAGCGCCGGGCGGCCCTCCACCGGCTGCTCGACCACTACGCGCACGCCGCCCACGCCGCGGATCTGCTGCTCGCCCCGCACCTGGACCCGATCCCTCCCGCGCCGCCGCGGCCCGGGGCGACCCTGGAGACCTTCTCCTCCGTCGAGCGGGCACTCGACTGGCTCACCGCCGAGTACCCGGCGCTACTGCTGGCGGTGGACGTCGCGGTGCGCAACGGATTCGACACCCACGCCTGCAAGTTGGCCTGGGCCCTGGAGGCGTTCTTCGACCGCCGGGGCCACTGGCACGACTGGGCCACGGTCCAGCGCACCGCCCTGGGAGCCGCCCTGCGGACGGGCCTGCCCGCCATGGAGGCCCGCGCCCTGCGGGCCCTCGCCCGCGTCGAGGGCCGCCTCGGCCGGCACGACGAGACCCGTACGCATCTCGAACGCGCCCTGCGCTTGTTCACGGAGCTCGGCGACGACATCGGGCGGGGCAACACCCACCGCAGTCTCGGCTGGACCGCCGAGCAACTGGGCGATCTCCGCGGGGCCCTGCACCACAACCAGCAGGCGCTGGAGCTGTTGCGGTCGACGAAGGACCGGCCCGCGTGGGCGAGCGTCCTGGCCTCGGTGGCCTGGTACCACGCCCTGCTCGGCGAGTACGACCTCGCCTTCAGCCACTGCCGCACGGCGCTGCCGGTGCTGCGGGAGTACGGAGACCGCTACGGCGAGGCCGCGGCCTGGCACAGCATCGGCTACATCCATCAGCAGGTCGGCCGCCATACGCGTGCCCTCGGCGGGTACGGCAACGCCCTCGAGCTGTACCAGGAGCTGGGCGTGCCCTATATGGAGGCCCAGACGCTGACCGACCTCGGGGACGTGCACAGCGCGCTGGGCGACTCCGAAGCCGCCCGCGCCGCCTGGCGGGAGGCATTGTCGCTGCTCAACCGGCTGGAACACCCCGACGCCGGGAAGGTGAGCGCACGCCTGGCCCCAGGTGACGAGGCGCACCGGGGGTGACCCGGCGGCCCGTACGACTCTGTACTATTTGCCGCCGTATCCACGCGCTGAGGGTATGTGAGGAGCGAGGGTGTCGCGGGAATCTGTACGGTTCGCGGTGCTGGGGCCCATACGGGCCTGGCGGGCCGGGGCAGAGCTGGACCTGGGACGCCCCCAACAGCGCGTACTGCTGGGCCTGTTGCTCGCGCGGGCGGGGCGGCCCGTCGGGCTGAGCGAGATCGTGGACGCCCTGTGGGGCGAGGACCCGCCCGGCAGCGCCGTGAACGTCGTCCGCCGGCACATCGGAATCCTGCGCCGCACCCTGGAGCCCGGGCTGCCCCTGAGGGCGCCCGGTCACTGGCTGCTGCGCGAAGCGGCCGGCTACCGGATCGCCGTCGACGCGGACTCGCTGGACCTCCTCCGCTTCCGCCGGCTGCGCGAGCAGGCCGGCGAGGCCGCCGACCGGTCCCCCGGGCGGGCCGTGACGCTGCTCACCGAGGCGCTGGCGCTGTGGAAGGGACCGGCCGGCGCCGATGTGTCCGTCGAGATACGGGCGCGCGCCTTTCTCGACGTACTCGACCGGGAACACCTCGCGGCGGTGAAGGAGCTGGCGGACGCGGCGCTGCGCGCCGGGATGACGGCCCCGGTCCTGGACGAGCTCCGGAAGGCGGCGCTGGCCAACCCGCTGGACGAGCCCCTGCTGGCCAGGCTGGTGCTCGCCCTGGCGGCCACCGGCCAGCGGGCCGAGGCGCTGGAGACCCAGCGCGCCGCCGTCGCCCGGCTCGCGGACGAACTGGGGCTGACCCCGGGGCAGGAGCTGTCCGACGCCCATGCGGCGGTGCTCCGCGAGTCCCGTCCGGCGGCGCGCCCCGCCGCGGGCTCTGCTTCGCGCCCCTCAGCGGGCTCTGCCGCGGGCTCCGGGGCCGCGCTCGGCGGGGAGTCGGCGGTCGGCGGGCTCCCGCTGCCCAGAGCCGCGTACTCCGAACCGCGGCCCGCCCAACTGCCCCAGGACCTGCCGGCCTTCTCCGGCCGGCGCGCCCCGTTGGCGAAGCTGTCCGGCCTGCTGCCGGAGGATGGCCGACCGCTCGACACGGCGGTGATCAGTGTGATCGGGGGGATGGCCGGGGTCGGCAAGACCACGCTGGCCGTGCACTGGGCCCACCAGGTGGCAGACCGCTTCCCGGACGGCCAGTTCTACGTCGACCTGCGCGGATTCGACCCCACCGGCACGGCCCTCGACCCCGGGGAGGCCGTACGCGACTTTCTGTGCGCGCTCGGGGTGCCGCGGCACCGCGTGCCGCACGGCCTGGACGCCCAAACCGCGCTGTACCGGAGCCTGCTGGTCGGGCGGCGCTTCCTCGTGCTGCTGGACAACGCCCTGGACACCGAGCAGGTGCGGCCGCTGCTGCCCGGGGCGCCCGGCTGTCTGGTGATCGTCACCAGCCGGGACACGCTGACCGGGCTGGTCGCCGACCACGGCGCGCATCCGCTGAGCCTGTGCTGGCTCGACGCCGAGGAGGGGCGCGAGTTGCTGGCCGCCCGGCTCGGGGCGGCCCGGGTCGCGGCCGAGCCCCAGGCCGCGGCCGAGATCGTCGAGCTGTGCGCCGGGCTGCCGCTGGCCCTGTCCTGCGTCGCCGCCCGGCTGGCCGCCCACCCCGGCTTCCGGCTGTCCGCCCTGGCCGCCGAGCTGCGCGATGCCCACGACCGGCTGGACGCCATCGCCCGGGGGTCCGCCGAGGTCAGCACGGTCTTCTCCTGGTCGTATCGCGCGCTGTCGGCGGGCGCCGCCCGGCTCTTCCGGCTGCTCGTCGGCCACCCCGGCCCCGACCTCTCGGCGTCCGCGGTGGCCGAACTCACCGGACCCACCGAACTCGATGCTCAGGACAGCGCTCGGCTGCTCGCCGAGCTCATCCGGGCCCACCTGGTCGCCGAGCTGAGCCCCGGCCGGTACTCCGTCCACGACCTGCTGCGCTCCTATGCCGCGGGGCTCGGCGAGGAGTCGTAACAGCGGACGTCACCTGGCGTCCACCTTCCGGATGGGGACGCCAACCGTGGTCACTGAAGTGACACTTTTTTGTACTTCCTGCGGTTGTACGGTCACTCGCGAAGAGCACAAGGCCCTCACCCCGGCGACAAAAGCCGAGGTCGAGGGCCATTCGTCGGGTGCCGGTGGAGGCGCAAGTGAGAATCGGCCGCACCGCGGAACCGCGGGAGGAGACCCCTGGAACCGTCGCCGAGTACGAGGGCGCGCGGTACTGGAGGTCCGTCGGTCTGGACATCGCCGTCGTGGACGCCGCACCGCGGATGTCCCTCGGCGACGGCCGGTCGGATCCGGCGACGGCCGTATCGGTCCTGTCCGATCAGTCGCCGGGCCGCGGTCCCCGTCGTCTGGGCGCATACGACCCCGGTGACTATCACTTCGTCGGACTGCTGGGCACGGGCAGTGGCTCCCCCCGGTGCGGCGGGTCCGGCGGGCCTGCTGGGCCTGCCGGGCCTGCTGGGCCTGCTGGGCCCGCCGCGCCGAAGACGCTGCTGCGCCCCGGGGACATCCTCTTCTACGACGCCGAACTCCCCCACCTCCTGGAAATGCCCGCCGGTGCCCGGCTGAAGATCTTCCTGCTGCCACGGCAGCTGCTCGGCGTCGGCAGACACGATCTGCACCGGGTCACGGCGGCCCCCGTCCGCAGTGCGTCGCTGCTCGGCTCCCTGGTGTCGCCGTTCCTGTCCGAGCTGGCCGAGATGGTGACCTCCGCCGCCCCCGCGGTCGGCGAGACCGTCGCCCGCAACGCGCTGGATCTCCTGGCCACCCTGGTCATGGAGCAACACGCCCCGCCGCCCGCCGATATGGCGGACGCGCGCCGGGCGATGCTGCTGAGGATCCAGCGCTTCATCACCCACCGCCTCTCCGACCCCGACCTCTCGCCGGAGGCCATCGCCCGCGCCCACCACATCTCGGTGCGCTATCTGCACAAGCTCTTCCGGGACGAGGGCACCACGGTCGGGCGCTGGATACGGGGCCGCCGGCTGGAGGAGTGCCAGCGCGAACTGGTCCTGGCCAGGGGGCGCCAGACCATCGCGGGGGTGGCCCGCCGCTGGGGGTTCATCAGCCCGACCCACTTCAGCCGGGTGTTCCGGGCCACGTACGGGATGTCCCCCAGCGAATGGCAGGGCGCCGCGAGCTGACCGGCGGAGCGCAGGCCCTGTCTCCCCGACCTCCCCGGGCGGGCTCACCCTCGGCCTTCGGCCGGGAGCCGCCCGCCGGAGGGCTCCCCTCCGCCTTGCGATCGCATGCGCGCCATGTACCGCTGGGAAAACCCCCAGCACTTGCCGAAGGAGTCCCGCCGCGGAGGTCCGGAGACAATGCCTAACTCGTCGGCGGAGCCCAGTGCGCGTCGGCGGTCGAGACGCGGTGGGTGATCAGCGCGGTGACCAGGAGCAGCAGCAGGGCCAATCCGAGAGCTGCCGCGAGATGGGTGTGCAGCACCAGCGCGGCGCCGATCAGGGCCCCGAGGAACATCGCGAGTACGGACAGGATCCGCCGGCCCGGCCGGGGTGCCGTGCCGCCCGCCGGGGTGGAGTCGGCGGCGAGCCCGGTCAGGGTGAGGGTGAGGACGGTGGTGGTCATATCGGGCACGCCGAGGCGCCGGGCCACGGCGTTCTGCAGACCCATGGCCAGGCCGAGCAGCACGATCAGGGCGTACTCGACCCCTGTGGTCACCCGGCCGTCGGCCGCGGCCGCGGTGGCCGCCGCCGCACCGAACAGGACCGTCTGAACACCCGTGGCGGCGGCCAGCAGCCGTCCGCGATGTGCCACCAGCCGAGTCGCGAGCCGGCCTCCCGCCAGGGCGCCGGTCAGGAACACGGCCAGTGAGACGAGGGACGCCGAGGCCGACAGCCCCTGGGCGCCGGTCAGGGCGAAGCCGAGGAAGACCACATTGCCCGTCATGTTGGCGACGAAGACATGCCCGAGTCCCAGGTAGCTCACCGCGTCGACGATGCCGGTGACCAGCGTCAGGGTCAGCATCAGTGGTGGCAGCGGGCCGTGCCGGTCCGCGCGGGGCGGTACCAGGGTGCGGGCCGCGTCAGTCAGCAGTGCGCGCATCGGCGGTCATCCTCTCCTCGGTGGTCGGATCCTCGGTGGTCGGATCCTCGGTGGTCGAACGGTGCAGGACCAGGCGGGTGAGCAGGCCGCTGGCCAGGCCGAGCGCGATCGTCGCCGACGACAGCCACACCGGCCAGTCCAGGCCGATCGCATGGTCGGCGGACCATCGGCCGGAGCCCGTGAAGGACAGCGCCGCGCAGCCGACGACCAGCACCAGGGGGTACTCGTAGCCGTCGTTCTGCACCCACAGTCCGTGCTGCCACTTGACCGTGATCGCGACGGTCATCACGCCGATGGCGACCATGGCCGCCATCGGTGTGAGCGCCCCGAGCGCCAGGAACAGGCCCGAACCGATCTGGCCGGCGCCCGCGGCGAGCGCGGTGAGGGAACCACCGCGAAAGCCGTCGTGCCGGAACTCCTCGATTCCCCCTGCCAGACCGTGGCCGCCGAGGCGGAAGCTCACCTTCTGCACTCCGTGGCCGGCGATGAGCAGGCCCACCACCACCCGGAGGATCAGCAGTCCGGTGTCCATCGTGTTTGGTTCCCGTTCCTGTTCCTGGTCCTGGTCCTGGTCCTATGACCGGTGTCGGGGGTCGGGGGTCGGGGTCAGCCGGCCGCGTGGGGGTCGATCATGGACTGCGCGTAGAAGACACCGAGGCCGTAGGCGCCGGCGTGCTCCTTCACGACCTCCGTGACGGGGCCGTACGTCTCCGTTCTCGCCCAGTCGCGCTGCAGCTCCAGCAGCACCTGCACCCAGGTCACCGGCACCGCGCCGGCCTGGATCATCCGCTGGAGCGCGTGTTCGTGGGCCTGGGGGGTGACACCGCCCGAGGCGTCGGAGACGACATAGACCTCATAGCCCTGGGCGATCATGGACAGCACGGGCAGCACCAGGCAGACCTCGGTCCACAGCCCGGCGATGACCACCTTGGTGCGGCCGGTGGCCTTCACCGCCTCGACGAGCGCCGGGTCCTCCCAGGCGTTCATCGAGGTACGGTCGATGATCTCGGCGTCCGGGAAGACCTCCGCCAGCTGCGGCAGGACCGGGCCGGAGAAGGATTCGGCGGCCACGGTGGTCAGGACCGTCGGCACCTCGAAGACCTTGGCGGCCTTGGCCAGGCCGACGGTGGCATTGATGATCGCGGTGCGGTCGCCGCTGCCGGTGCCGAAGAACATCTGCGGCTGGTGGTCCACGAACAGCACCACGGCGTTGTCCGGGGTGAGCAGGTCGGGGCTCGGTACGGCGCTGACCTCGTTGATGTCGACCATCGCGGTTTCCCTTCTCGATTCTGGGCAGTTCTGGGCAGTTATGGGTCGGACGGGGTGAGACACCGTCATTGAACGGGGTGAGACACCGTCAGAGGACGAAGCAGGGGTCGTACGGCTCGGGGCGGCCCCCGTCGGCAAGCCCCCGCTGGACGCGCCACTGCCAGTGGAGTTCCGACTCCGCGGCGGCCTCCCCCAGCAGCTCCGCCTGGCGGGCGCCGGAGCCACCGGCTCCCCCGGTGGCCCAGTGGCCGCCGAAGTGCGCCACCGGGCTCCACTCGGGGCTGACGGCCGGGATCTCCTCCGCCATGTCCTCGTACTCCGCCACGGCGTGGACGACCCGGCCGCCGACGACGGTCAGCAGCGACTCGATATGCGGGATGTCCCCCTCCCGCACGGTGAAGTAGTCGTCGGACAGGATCGCGAGGTCGCCGAAGAAGCCCTCCCGCAGGATGCCCTTGATGTGCTCCTCGCCGGTCAGCGCGGCGCCGGCCCGGGTGTACATGGCCAGAGCGGTCTCCCGGTCGACCCGGTTCTGCGGCGGCCGCAGGGCCGCTCCGCCCAGCGTCCGGCCGGAGATCAGCCAGTGCAGCGCGACCCAGGGGTTGTAGGAGGACACCCGGGTGGCGTCGGTGCCGGCGCCGACGGTCAGCCCGCGCGCCAGCATGGCCCGCACCGGCGGCGCCTCCGCGGCGGCGCCGAGGCCGTACCGGCGCGCGAACACCTCGCCCTGGAACGACATCCGGTTCTGTACGGACATCGCCCCGCCGAGGGCCGCGACGCGGTCGAGGCTGTCCGGGGACACGGTCTCCGCATGGTCGAACAGCCATCTGTTCCCGGCCGGGAACAGCCCTTCCGCGGCAAGCTTCTCGAACACCGCAAGGTCGCGCCTGATGGTCTCGTCGTAGGTGGCGTGCAGCCGGAAACCCCAGCCGTGCCCCATGAGGAGCCGCACCGCGTTCTCGAACCCGGTCTCGTAGTCGCCGCTCAGTTCCGGGCGGGGCTCGGCGAAGTTCTCGAAGTCGGCGGCGGCCCAGGTCAGGTTCTCGCCCGCGCCGTTCAGCCGCAGCCACTCGTCCCCGTCCTCGGGGCGGACCATCTCGATCCAGCGGGCGAGGTCGTCGAGCTCCTGACCGGCGGTCTGCGGAAACAGGTGGTAGGCGATACGCAGCGTCAGCTGCCCGTCCCTGGCCAGTTCGGTGACCGTGCCGTAGTTGTCGGGGAAGTTCTGGAAGCCTCCGGCGGCGTCGATCGCGGAGGTCAGCCCGAAGCGGTTCAGCTCGCGCAGAAAGTGCTGGGTGGAGGTCTTCTTGTCCTCCCCGTCCAGTGTGGGGGCCTTGGCGAGCGTGGAGTAGAGGATCAGGGCGCTGGGGGCGGCCACCAGCATCCCGTTGGGCTCGCCGTTTCTGCCCCGTACGATCTGGCCGCCGCGGGGGTCGGGGGTGTCCTTGGTGTAGCCGACGGCGCGCAGCGCCGCCCGGTTCAGGATCGCCGACTGGTACAGATGCAGGACGAAGACCGGGGTGTCCGGTGCGGCGGCGTTGAGCTCGGCGGGGGTGGGCAGCCGCCGTTCGGCGAACTGCTCGGCCGACCACCCTCCCACCACCCGCACCCACTGCCCCTTGGGGGTGCGGGCCGCCTGCTCCCGCAGCATCGCCAGGGCCTGACGCAGCGTGGGCACACCGTCCCAGCGCAGTTCGAGGACATAGTTGAGGCCTCCCCGGATCACATGCAGATGGGCGTCATTGAGCCCCGGGATCACGCGTCGGCCGACCGCGTCGACCACGGTGGTGGCCGGGCCGACGAAGGGCGCGACCTCCGCGTCGTCCCCGACGGCCGTGACGAGGCCGTCGCGGATGGCCAGGGCGCCGGCGTGCGGGCGGCCGGTGTCCCCGGTGTAGATCTTGGCATTGCGGACGATCAGGTCCGCGGCATCGTCGGCGGCGTGCGGAACCAAGCCGCCGACCGGCATCGTAGGCACCTCGGCAGACTCCAAATAACGACGTCGGGAATGCCCAGGACATTAGGGTTCGTCGGCGCCCCCGCATTGCCCGGCAGCGCACTGCTTCCGGCCCGACAGCGCACGGCGCGGCGCCGCGTCCCACAAATGGCGCTGCGGGGAAAGACCCGGTGCGCTCACGGGCAAGAGTTTTCCACCGACCGACCTAAGGTGGCCACAGCAACCGGGAGATTTACCCCTTCATCCCGGCATTCCCATTCGTATCCCCGCACCACTCGGGAGCCCCACATGTCCGACGCCATCGTGCCGGTCCAGCCCGTCCTGGAGCCGGCCGCGGCCGCCTTCGCCGAAGCCACCGCCAAGCCGCCGTTCCTCTTCGATCTGCCCCCGGCGGAGGGCCGGGCGGCGGTCGACGAGGTGCAGTCAGGCGAGATCGACAAGCCGGAGGTGGACGAGGAGTGGATCACCGTGGCCGGTGGTCCGACGGGCAGTGTCCGGGCCCGGATCGTCAAGCCGGCGGGTGCCACCGGGGAACTGCCGGTGATCCTGTACATCCACGGTGCCGGTTGGGTGTTCGGCAACGCCCACACCCATGACCGCCTGGTGCGTGAACTCGCCGTCGGCGCGGGCGCGGCCGTGGTCTTCCCCGAGTACGACCTGTCGCCGGAGGCCCGGTACCCGGTGGCCATCGAGCAGAACTACGCGGTCGCCCAGTGGGTGGTCCGGGAGGGCGCGTCCAAGGGCCTTGACGGCACCCGTCTGGCCGTGGCCGGGGACTCCGTCGGCGGCAACATGACCGCGGCGCTGACCCTGATGGCCAAGGAGCGCGGCGATGTGCCGCTGGTCCAGCAGGTGCTGTTCTACCCGGTCACCGACGCGAACTTCGACACCGGTTCGTACCACCAGTTCGCCACCGGATACTTCCTGCGCCGGGACGGTATGCAGTGGTTCTGGGACCAGTACACCACCGACGAGGCGCAGCGGGCCGAGATCACCGCCTCCCCGCTCCGCGCCACCACGGAGCAGCTCACCGGACTGCCTCCGGCCCTGGTCATCACCGGTGAGGCGGATGTCCTCCGGGACGAGGGCGAGCGTTACGCCAACAAGCTCCGCGAGGCGGGTGTCGCGGTCACCGCCGTGCGTTTCCAGGGCATCATCCACGACTTCGTCATGCTCAACGCCCTGCGTGAGACCCATGCGGCGGAGGCCGCCATCAAGCTGGCCGCGGACACGCTGGGCGCCGCGCTCAACGAGCGCTGAGAAGGAGATCTGATATGACCTCGCCTACCACCCCGACCGTTCTTCTGGTCCACGGCGCATTCGCCGACGCGGGCAGCTGGTCCGGCGTCATCCGCGAGCTGCAGAGCCACGGCGTGTCCGTGGTGGCGCCGCCCAACCCGCTGCGGGGACTCGCGTCCGACGCCGCGTACGTCGCCTCCGTCGCCGCGCAGATCGACGGCCCCGTCATCCTGGTCGGCCACTCCTACGGCGGTGCGATCATCACCGTCGCCGGGACCACCGAGAACGTCGTCGGGCTGGTGTTCGTCGCCGCGTACGTCCTGGAGGAGGGGGAGAGCCTCGGCGAGCTGCAGGGGCGCTTCCCGGCACCGCCGCTGGCGGACAACCTGCGCCCGGCGACCTTCCCCATCGAGGGCGCCGAGCCCGCGGTGGAGCTCACCATCGTGCCCGAGTCCTTCCCGTCGGTGTTCGCCGCCGACGTGCCCGAGGAGGTCACCAAGGTCCTGGCGGTCGCGCAGCGCCCGCTCGCCGCGGCGGCGTTCGACGAGCCGGCCCGGGCCACCGCTTGGCGCACCAAGCCCTCCTGGGCGCTGGTGGCCGACGCGGACCAGGCCATCAACCCCGAGGTGCAGCGCTTCGCGGCGGAGCGGGCGGGGGCGAACGTCGTCGAGGTCGAAGGGGCCTCGCACGCCGTCGCGGTGTCCCAGCCGAAGGCCGTCGCGGACCTCATCCTCGACGCCGTCCGCGCGACGGGCTGACGCCTCTGGCCCGGGTCGGGTCTCGATACGCACACAAGCCCGGCCGTGGCGCTCCCCGGCCGGGCTTGCGGCTGTACGGCGTTGGCTGTTGTGAGGCCCGGGCCGGAGAGCGCGGCTCAGGCGGCCGCCGTCCGGCCGCCGCGGGTCATCGTGACGACCGCGGCCAGCACCGCCAGCACGATCCCCGTGGCCAGGGCCGGCACCGGGGAGAACACGGTCAGCAGCACGAGGGCGGCGGCGACGAGGAAGGGCACCGACTCGCCGGCGCACTGCTGGTGGGGCCGCAGATGCAGCGCCCATACGGTGAGCAGGAAGACGGCCGCCGGAACGGCCACCATGGCACCGGCGACCTGCGAGGGCACGTCCGTGCGGTGGGTGACCTGGTCGGCGCTCACCCCCAGCCCCGCCCCGATGGCGGCCGCCGAACCGAAGATCAGGTAGTGGCCGTACGCCCACCGGAATCGTCTGCCGGGTGCCTGGTGCGTGGTGGCGAGCAGGGTGTGCGCGGGGCGGGCGAAGTACAGCCACCACATGGCGAAGACCATGAGCAGCCCGCCCGCCGCCACCGCGTACAGCGCCCCGGTGGGGTGTTCGTCGAAGGCGGTGCGGACCGCGGCCGTGGCGGAGGCGACGGATTCGCCGAGCACGATCAGCGTGAACAGCTCGTAGCGCTCGGCGATGTGGTGCGGATGCCAGGGCGTCATCCCGGCGGACTGCGCCCACACCGGTACGGCCACCTCCGCCACCACCAGCGCCGCGATGACCGGCACATGCGCCGCGTCCGGCAGGAACAGCAGCACGATCCAGCCGATCTGACAGGCCACCACTCCGCCGGCGAAGCGCAGGGTGGTCCGGCGCCTTTCCGGGTCGGCCCGCGAGGCGCGCAGCCACAGCCCGGCCAGCGCGGTGCGCATCACGACGTACCCCAGAGCGATGACGCTGAGGTCGTTCCCCTGGAACGCCCGCTGCACACCGGCCGCGAGGATCAGCGATCCGGTGATCTGGACGAACACCGCGAGCCGGTACGGGGTGTCCTGCGGGTCGTAGGCGGAGGCGAACCACGTGAAGTTCATCCACGCCCACCACACGCTGAAGAAGACGATCAGGTAGTGCAGGACGCCCGACGCATAGTGGCCGCTGGTGACCGCGTGGTGGAGGCTGAAGGACGCCTGGCTCACGGCGACCACGAAGCACAGGTCGAAGAGCAGTTCCAGTGATGTCGCCACGCGGTGCTTCTCGCGCGGATCACGAGCCCGCATGGACGGTCCGGTGGACGGTGGGATTCGCATAGATCATGTTCCTGAGTCGCTCGACGGGCACCTCCGCGATGACGGCGACCCAGGTCGTACAGTACTTCGCCGCCCGCGCACCCCGCCAAGGCGGCCCGGGCCAGGACACGGCCAGGACACGGCACGGTCATTCATCTCTGTCACAGATAACAGTTGTCCTGGATCATCGCCGTGACAGGGGAAGCATCCGACACCTGCCGAGCGCTTGCACCCGTGCGAGCGCCGAAGCAGTCGCTCCACCACCGCGAAGCCCCGTCCAAGAAGGTGTCCGAGCCCATGACCACCACCCGGCTCCGTTCCCTCCGCCCGACCACTCCCCCCGTACACCGCGCCGCCCCCGCGCGGGCCGACTCCGGTGTCCCGGGGTGGCTGGTGGCGCTGCTGGCCGTCGGCACCGGTCTGACGGCCGCCAACCTCTACTACGCCCAGCCCCTGCTGGCCTCGCTGAGCGAGGTCTTCCACATCGACACCGCCACCGCGGGCGGGCTGATCACGCTCACCCAGATCGGCTATGTGGTGGGCATGCTCTTCCTCGTCCCGCTCGGCGACCGGTTCGAGAAGCGCCGGCTCGTCACCGTCCTGCTGGCGGTCACCACGGTCGCCCTGCTCGTCGCCGGTACGGCGGCCAGCTTCCCGGTACTGCTGATCGCATCCCTGGTCAGCGGGGCCACCTCGGTCGTGGCCCAGATCCTGGTCCCGTTCGCCGCGAGCCTGGCCCCCGACCACGCCCGGGGCCGCATCGTGGGCCGGGTGATGAGCGGACTGCTCACCGGCATCCTGCTCTCCCGCACGCTCAGCAGCCTGGTCTCCGATGTGGCCGGGTGGCGGGTGGTCTACCTGGGCTCGGCGGTCCTGATGGCGCTGCTGGCCGTGGCCCTGTACCGGGCCCTGCCCGAGCACGCCCCGACCACCGCCGCCCCGTACCACCATGTGCTCCGCTCCACCGTCCGGCTGGTGCGCACCCACCCGGCGCTGCTGCGCCGGGGGCTGTACCAGGCCGCGATGTTCGGTGCGTTCAGCGCCTTCTGGACCACCGTCTCGTATCAGCTCACCGGCCCGCAGTTCCACTACTCCGCGATCGGTGTGGGGATCTTCGCCCTGGTCGGCGCCGCGGGTGCGGCCGTGGCGCCACTGGCCGGACGCTGGGCCGACCGCGGGCTGGCGCGGCCGATGTCCGGTGCCGCCTTCGCCGTCGCGGCGCTGGCGTCCGCGGTCGCCGGCTTCGGCCGGCACAGCGTCGTCCTGATCGCGCTGGCCGCGATCCTGCTCGACATGGCCGTGCAGACCACCCTCATCCTCGGCCAGCACACCGTCTACCGGCTGGACCCGGCCGCCCGCGCCCGTCTCAACAGCGCCTTCATCGCCATCTTCTTCGCCGGGGGCGCGCTCGGATCGCAGCTCGGGTCCGTCGTCTACCGCGCGGGCGGCTGGACCGCGGTGGCCGCGCTCGGGGCTGTCCTGCCCGTCCTGGCCCTGCTCTACTGGACCACGGAGCACTGGACCGCGGAGCACCGGAGGGCCCGGCGCACCGCCCACTGATGGCGCACACCGGCCCGTACGCGAGCGCCGACACCCGGGGACGGGGTCGGCGCTCGGGTCATACGGCCGCGGGCGTGATGTGGCGCAGCAGCGCGGCGGTCGCCGGTGGAGTTTCCCCCCGGGGCCGCACCACCATGACGTGCCAGCGCGGCGGGTTCCGGACGAATCGGCGCAGCGCCAGATCGGGGAAGCGCGCGGCGATCGACTCCGGTATGACGCACACCCCGAGGTCGTGCCTGACCAGTTCGGACGCCGCGACGATGTCGTTGACCTCGAAGGCCGGGACGCGCTCGACCAGGGCGGTCCGGAAGGCCCGGTCCACCGCGGAGCGGATCGCCCAGCCGGGCGTGAAGTCGATGAACGGCATCCGGGCGACCTCGGCGAAGGTGACCTGGTCGTCCTGGGCGAAGCCGCGTACCGGCGAGGCCGCGAGCACCATCTCCTCGCGCACCAGCGGCCGGACCAGCAACCCCCGCTGCTGCTGGCGGTCGAGGGCCACCACGGCCAGGTCCACCGAGCCGTCGCGCAGCGCCTCCCGGATATCGGCCACCGGCCCCTGCCGGAGCCGGACCACTACCCGTGGGTGTTCCGCCCGCAGCCGGGCCAGCGCACGGTGCAGCCCGACCCAGACGCCCTGCATCGTGCCGACCGTAACCTGCCCGCGCAGCTCGCCCCGCGCCACGTCGACCGCCGCCCGTGCCTGCTCCGCCGCCCGCAGCGCCGCGCGGGCAGCGGGCACGAACGCCTCACCGGCCGGGGTGAGGGCGACCCGGTGCGTGGTGCGGTCGAAGAGCCGGGTCCCCATCTCCTTCTCCAGCGCGCGGACCGTACCTGACACCGCCGACTGCACCACATGCAGCCGCCGCGCCGCCGCGGTGAACCCGCCTTCCTCGGCGACCGCGACGACGACCTCCATCTGCCGCAGATCCATCTCCACTCCCCGACGGACGAGCCGTTGTGGCCATCTCTGGACGAGATCAGCACACTCACCGATCATCGCATACCAGGATCAGCCGCGTCCCGTCGTCAGTGCGCTGTGGGGCAAGGCCCCGTGCACCCGTCGGCATACCGCCCCCACCCGGCGGGTTAGGTTGACCTGGGGCATGAGCCCCGTACCGCCTTCGCCTTCGCCCTTCGCCCTTCGCCCTTCGCCCTTCGCCCTTCGCCCTTCGCCCTTCGCCCTTCGCCGAACGGAACACGATGACAGAGCCTGCCGCCGCGCCCGTGGTCAGCCGAGAGGACCACAAGCACCGCTACGAGATCCTGGTCGACGGGCAGCTCGCCGGTCTCACGGAGTACCGCGACCGCGGCGAGCAGCGCGTCTTCTTCCACACCGAGATCGACGACGCCTTCGCCGGGCAGGGCCTCGCCTCGTTCCTCGTCCAGCAGGCGCTGACCGATGTGCGCGACAACGGGCTGCGCGCCGTGCCCATCTGCCCCTACGTGGCGAAGTTCCTGAAGAAGCACACCGAGTTCGACGACATCGCCGACCCCGTCACCCAGGACGACCTGCGGTGGCTCCGTACGGCGCTGCGCTGACCGGCGGGTGCAGTAGCAGGACTCCGATCAGATCGAGCCGAGACATGGCGATGCCCGCCGTTCCATGGGCGAGGCCGGTGAGCGGCCGGGTGCTGTCGATCTGGACGGGAAGTGCCGTAGGACCGGACCGCGCGAACCGATACTGGCGCCCGCCGTGCTCCCGTCCCCCCCTGTACTAATCTTCTTCCCGCACCATCGAGCACGTCTTACGGGGGAACAGTGACTGGTCAGGACACCACCGCAGAGGGCGCACCCAACACGTCGCCGGCCCGGCCCGACACACCGCCGGCGCGGCCGGACGAACGCCCGGTGCCGCCCGCCCGGTCCAGGGGCGCCGCCGCCCTCGGCTGGGTTGTTACCATCGCCCTCAACGTTGTGGCCCCGATCATCACGTACAACGCGCTCCACGACCACGGCTGGAGCGAATTCGCCGCGCTTTTGGCCAGCGGCGCATGGCCGGTGCTCGACAGCGCCGTCCACCTCGCTTGGCGCCGCCATCTGGACGAATTCGCCATTGTCACCCTGGTGTTCCTTGTGATCACGGCCGTGGTGTCGCTGGTCGGCGCCCACTCGACCCGCGCGCTGCTGGTCAAGGACTCGGGCGTGACGGGTCTGTTCGGACTGCTGTGCCTGGTGACGCTGCTGGCGCCGCGCCCGCTGATGTTCTACTTCGGGCGCAAGTTCGCCACCGACGGCACCGAGGCGAGCACCGCGTGGTGGAACGGTCTGTGGCAGTTCGACGGGTTCCGCAGGACCATGATGACGATGACCGCGGTGTGGGGCGTGGCCTACCTGCTGGAGGCCGGGGTCCGGGTCGCGCTGGCCTACACGCTGTCCACCGACACCATGGTGGTCGTCAGCCCGGTTCTGATCTACAGCGTGCTCGGCGCCCTCGCCCTGTGGACGGGCTGGTACGCCAAGCGGTCGCAGCGCAAGGGCGAGGAGCACGCCGCGGCGGCCGAGGCGGCGGCCGCCGCTCACGCCTGACCGGCCCCGAGGGGGTACGTACGCGGCCGGGTTCAGCAGATGCTCTGGGCGCTGTTCACCAGCCGCTTGTTGCGGAACTCGGTGTTCTCACCGCAGGGGTTCTCCCGGATGGTCGAGTTGGTCACGGTGAGGTTCTGGACGGTGATGTCCCGGTTGTTGGCGAACTCCGTGCGCGCGGCGAGCCGGATCTCGCCGCCGCCCGTGACCGTGCCGCTCTGTGCCGCGAGATTCACGTTTTGACGTCCTCACCCATGTGAATGTGGGTGATTCCCGCCTGCTCCGCCGCGCGCAGCGGTGGGGCTTCGGGTGGGTTCCTGCTTCGATGAGCGCTGCCCCGGCGTGCGGGGTCTGACGTGCTCTCCACAGGCGTTTTGACGCTCCGCCTCGCGCCGCATCGCAGCGGCGCGTTTCCGTCCGGCGGCGCGTATGTTGACCTCCGCGTTCTCGTCCCGGTCGTGCCGGGTCCCGCATCCTGCGCACGTCCACACGCGGACGTTCAGCTCCTCGCGGCCCTTGGGGCCGGTAAGGCGCCCGCACCCGGGGTGAGAGCACAACTGGGTGGAAGGGAACCACCGGTCGATCACGACGAACGTCCGCCCGTACCGCTTGCACTTGGCCTCAAGGGTACGTGCGAAGGTGCCGAGGGACTGGTCGCAGGGCGGAGCAAGCGCTTTCTGGGGTGTGGCCGCGAGTTTGGCAGCGCCCGGCCCGAGCGTCAAGGTGCGGCGCGCCGGTGAACCGCGGACGGGCACACGAACGGCATCACGAGCGGGCGCCGAAGATGCGTCAGAAGTGTTGACCCAAGCCTGAAAACGTTTTAACTTCCCCTCACTCCATACCCACAGCCGAGGAGGCTCCGTGGCAGCGCTGCTACGCGAGCGCCCTGGGAAATCGACGGTGGGCCGCCCCTCCCGTCACCCGTCAGGCGCTTCAATCAAGCGAAAAGGTTTTCAAAGACGCCGCAGCCGGACGTTGTTCCTGCTGATGGTGCCCGGGCTCGCGTACTTTCTGGTGTTCCACTACGGCGCGCTGGTCGGCAACGTCATCGCCTTCAAGGAGTACGTACCCTTCGACGGCATCTGGCGCAGCCCCTGGACCGGCCTCGGCAACTTCCAGCGGATGCTGGAAGACGGCGCTTTCTGGGACGCGGTGTTCAACACCCTCTGGATCGCGGTCCTCCAGCTGGTCTTCTACTTCCCCGTCCCGCTCGCCCTCGCGCTGCTGCTGCACAGCCTCACCTGGTCCACCGTGCGCCGCTTTGTGCAATCGGTGGTGTATCTGCCGCACTTCATCTCATGGGTGATCGTCGTGGCCCTGTTCCAGCAGCTCCTCGGGGACACGGGCATGCTGAACGGCTATCTCGGCGACGTCGGTCTGCACACCGTGGACATCATCGGCAACCCGGACGCCTTCAAGCCGCTGGTGGTGGCGCAGGTGATCTGGAAGGACGCCGGCTGGGGCACCATCATCTTCCTGGCCGCGCTGTCCCAGGTCGACGAGCAGCAGTACGAGGCCGCCGCGATCGACGGCGCGGGGCCCTGGCGGCGCTTCTGGCATGTCACGCTGCCCGCGATCCGGCCGGTGATCGTGCTGCTGCTGATCATGCGGCTGGGCGACATCCTCTCCGTCGGCTTCGAGCAGATGCTGCTCCAGCGCGACGCGGTCGGCCCGCAGGCCGCCGAGATCATCGACACCTTCGTCTACTACCAGGGCATCGTCGGCGGCGACTACGGGTTCGCGGCGGCCGCGGGCCTGTTCAAGGGCCTGGTCGGCGCCTTGCTCGTCTACGCGGCCAACAAGGTCGCCCACCGGCTCGGGGAACAGGGGGTCTACAAGTGAGCGCCCATGTGCGGCCCGGCTGGATGGAGAAGCCCAAGCCCGTCACCCAGGCCGCCAAAGCCGTGGCCCTCGTCGCGGTCGTGCTGCTGGTCTGTGTGCCGTTCCTGGTGATCGTGTCGACCTCGCTGGCCTCCCAGCGCGAGGTGGTGGCCAACGGCGGCTGGGTGCTGTGGCCCGAGAACCCGACCCTGAAGGCCTACCGGGACATCCTCGACGGCGGCATCGTCACCCACGCACTCGGCGTCAGCGCGGGCGTCACCCTCGTCGGCACCCTGCTCAGCCTCGTCTGCACGGTCACCCTCGCCTACGCCCTGTCCCGCCCCGGCGTGTTCGGCGGCAGGCCCGTACTCCTGCTCGTCCTGTTCACCTTCCTCTTCCCGCCCGGCATGATCCCGAACTTCCTGCTCGTCAAGGAGCTCGGACTGCTCGACTCCTACGCCTCGCTGATCCTCCCGGTGCTGATCAGCGTGTTCAACCTCGTCGTCCTGCGCGGTTTCTTCCAGGCCATCCCCGAGGAGCTGTACGAGGCGGCCCGCCTGGACGGCGCCGGAGACCTGCGTGTCCTGTGGTCGGTCGTGCTGCCCCTGTCGAAGGCCGCGCTGGCCGTCGTCGGGCTGTTCTACGCCGTGGCCTACTGGAACTCCTGGTTCTACGCCTCGCTCTACCTCGAGAGCGACCACTGGCCGCTCCAACAAGTCCTGCGCACCTATGTCGTGACCGGCTCGGGGCTCACGGACACCACCACCGGCGAGGCCACGGTGAACGCGCCGCAGACGATCCAGATGGCAGTCCTGGTCATCGCCACCGTGCCGATCCTGGCCGTCTACCCCTTCCTCCAGAAGTACTTCACCAAGGGCGTACTCACCGGCGCCATCAAGAGCTGAGGGCCGGCGAGAGCTGAGAACCAGCAAGCGCTGAGAGCCGGCCAGAGCCGAGAACCGCCAGCAAGAGCCGCACCCAGAAAGGTCATTCGCCCATGCCCAGCATGTCCCGACGCACTCTGCTGCGTTCCATGGCCACCGGTGGCGCCGCCGTCTGCGTCCCCGGTCTGCTGACCGCCTGCTCCACCGGTTCGGACGACGGCGACGTCAGCAACGCGGGCAAGAAGCTCGCCGCGTGGCCCGCCTACCAGCCGGCCCCGGGCGCCGAGCCGGACCTCGCCGCCACCGAGGCGGGGGTCCAGGCCGGCTACACCGCCTACCCCTCCGACCTGGCCACCTCGGTCGCGCGCACCCCGGGCGACGGCTCCACGGTCAAGGTCATGTCCATCACCTTCGGCACACCGCCCAAGGGGCGCGGGCAGAACCAGTACTGGCGGGCCGTCGAGAAGGCCCTCGGCGTCAAGATCGAGTACACCATCATCTCGCAGGCCGACTACCAGAAGAAGATGGCCACGGTGATGGCCGGCGACCCCGATTCGCTGCCGGACATCATCAATGTCTTCTCCGGGTTCGTCCTGCCCCGCGAGGCGCAGTTCGTACAGCGCAGGGCCGAGGACCTGACGCCGTTCCTGTCGGGCGAGGCCGTCAAGAAATACCCCAACCTGGCGGGTATCCCCACCCACGCCTGGCGCGACATGGGCCGCATCGGGGGCCGCCTCTACGGCATCCCCCTCGAACGCCCGCTGCCCGGCTCCACGCTGTGGCTCAACCAGGGCATCTTCACCGACGCCGGGATGAAACAGGGCTGGAGCTCCCAGGACTTCGCCACCGTCGCCAAGCAGGCCACCCACGGCAAAACGTACGCGCTGGGCGCCGCCACCGGCTCGCTGTTCGGCAACGGGGTGCACTCCGCCGCCCACAACGCCCCGCAGGGCTGGGCCGTGGACAAGAAGGGCACCTTCCACCCGAACTACACCGACGAGCGCCACAAGGCGGCGATCGCCTTCCAGGCACAGCTGCGCAAGAACGGCTCCTACCACCCCGACGCCACCTCGCTGTCGCAGGTGGACCTGTCCACGCTGTTCCTCAACGGCACCGTGGGCTCCCAGCAGAACGGCTTCGGCGCCTACCAGACCCTCTACCCCGACTCCAAGGGCCTGCTCACCCCCGCCCCCGCCACCCCCTACAGCGTGGACGGCACCCCGGGCGGGATCGTCGCCGCCCGCCGCTCCTTCGGCTACACCATCGTGAAGAAGGCCAAGAAGGAACGCGTCGAACTGCTGCTGCGCCTGCTCGACTATCTGGCCGCCCCCTTCGGCACCAAGGAGTGGGAGCTGATCCACTACGGCGTGGAGGGTGCGCACTTCACCCGCGACAAGGACGGCGCGCCCAAGACCACCAAGCTCGGCCAGGTGGAGAACGTCAGCAACCTCCCCTTCAGGTATCTGGCCGAGGGACCGCAGGTGCTCTTCGTGCCGGGCAGGCCGGAAGCCGTACGCGCCCTGCACGCCTGGCAGCAGAAAGTGGTCCCGGTCGCCATCCGCAACGCGTCGTACGGGCTCCAGACCCGCACCGAAACCACCCAGGGCGCCACGCTCAGAGCGCTGATGGACGACACGATCACGGCGGTCATCGCCGGACGGGTCTCGATGTCCGAATACGACGACGCCGTCAAGCGGTGGCGCTCCCGCGGTGGCGACAGGCTCGCCGAGGAGTACGCCAAGGAACACGCCGCCAACAGCTGAGCGGGCACCGACGACCAGGTGGCCACGAACGGCACGAGAGGCACGAGAGGCACGAGGAGATGGGAGACGGCATGGCGGCGACGGAGCGGGGGCGGATCACGATCCGCGATGTGGCGGGGCGGGCGGGCGTGTCCGCGGCCACCGTCTCCCGTGTGCTCAGCGGAAAGTACCCGGTGCCACCGGCCACCCGTACCCGAGTGCTCCGTGCCGCGCGCGCCCTGGACTACGTCGCCAACCCCCATGCCCGCGCCCTGGTCGGCGGCGGCCGCAAGATGGTCGCCGTCGTCGTGCGCCAGGTCACCAACCCGTTCTACGCCCAGGTCGCCGAGGGCGTCGAGGCGGAGGCGACGGCCCACGGCCTGCTGTGCCTGGTCGGCAGCACCGGCGGCGATCCGCAGCGGGAGATGGAGTTCGTACAGCTGATGCGGGAGGAGGGTGCCAGCGTGGTCATCCTGGCGGGCGGTGTCGTCGAGGACGACGCCTACCGGGAACGGGTGGCCCACTACGCCCACGCCCTGGACGCCGCCGGCTCCCGGCTGGTGCTGTGCGGCCGTCCCTCGCCCGACCCCGGCCTGCCGGCGCTGGTCGTCGTCTTCGACAACGAGGCCGGCGCCAAGGCCATCACCAGCCATCTGATCTCGACGGGACACCGGCGGATCGTGTTCCTGGGCGGACTGCCCGGCAACACGGCCCTGGACGCCCGCGTCTCGGGCTACCGGGCCGCGCTCGCCGCACACGGCCTGCCGGCCGAGTCCGCGCATATCGTCGACTGCGGCCTGGGCCGCGCCGCCGGACATCGCGCCATGTCCGAACTCCTCCAGAACACAAGGGAGTTCACCGCGGTCTTCGCCGGGGACGACATGGTCGCCGCGGGCGCCCTGCGCGCCATCTCCGACGCGGGCCTGCGCGTCCCCGGCGACATCTCCCTCGTCGGCTACAACGACATCCCTCTTGCCCAGGACTTCAACCCCCCGCTCACCACCGTCCACACCCCCGCCGAGGAACTGGGGCGAGCCGCCGTACGCCTGGCCCTGCGCGATCCCGAGGAGACCGCGGAGACCCGGCATGTGCTCGGCACCCACATCGTCGTACGCGACAGCGTGAGCCCGCCCCCGTCCGCACGCGCACAGTGACATACGGAGGACCCGACCCGGCATGACCGCGCCGCATCGCATCGTCGACACCGACCATCTGCCGCCCCCCGACCCCCGACGGTCGCCGTATACGGGCTACACCCGGGCCCACTGGGAGGCCACCGCCGACCACCTGCTGACCGCGCTCGTCCCGTACGCCTCACCCGGTCTGGCCCAGTACCGGCTCCCCGGCCCGGCGAGCTACGCCGGCGCCTGGTCGGACGGGCTCGAGGGCTACGCCCGCTCCTTCCTGCTCGCCGCCTTCCGTATCGCCGGGGCCGGCGGAACCGACGCTCCCGGGAGCACCGTGGCCCAGGCGCTCATCGAGCGCTACGCCACCGGCCTCGCCACCGGCACAGACCCCCGCCACCCCGAGCGGTGGCCGCCCATCACCGACCGCGGCCAGCCCATGGTGGAGGCCGCGTCCATCGCGATCGCCCTGCACGAGACGCGCCCGTGGCTGTGGGACCGGCTGCCCGACCCCGTACGCCGGCGGACCGCCGCATGGCTCGGCGGTTTCGTGGGGGCCACCGCCAACGATTCCAACTGGCGTCTCTTCCAGGTCATCACCGAAGAGTTCCTCGCCTCCATCGACGCGCCCCACAGCCGCGCCGAGATCGACGCGGGCCTGGCGCGCCTGGACGACTGGTACCGGGGCGGCGGCTGGTACACGGACGGCGACGGACGGAAATTCGACTACTACAACGCCTGGGCGCTGCATCTGTACCCCGTGCTGTGGGCGCGTATCGCCGGGCCCCGCGCCGACGCCGCCCTGGTCGCCGAACACCGGGCCCGACTGCACACCTTCCTGGACACCCACCAGTACTTCTTCGGCTCCGACGGCGCACCCGTCCACCAGGGCCGCTCCCTCACCTACCGCTATGCCACCACCGCGCCCCTGTGGGCGGGCGCCCTCACCGACGCCACCCCGCTGCCGCCCGGCCGCACCCGCCGACTGGCCTCCGGCGCCCTGAAACACTTCGCCGACCACGGCGCACCCGATGCGGGCGGCCTGCTGAGCCTGGGCTGGTACCGCCCGTTCCGCCCGGTCACCCAGCCCTACTCGGGCCCCGCCTCCCCCTACTGGGCGAGCAAGGCATTCCTCGGTCTGCTGCTCCCCGCCGACCACCCGGTATGGACGGCGACCGAGGAACCCGGCCCCGTGGAGACCGCCGACCACCACCTGGCCCTGCCCGCCCCGGGCTGGCTGCTGCACTCCACCGCGGCCGACGGGATCGTACGCCTGGTCAACCACGGCAGCGACCGGCTGCCACCCCCGCCCGCCGCCCCGCAGGACAGCCCGCACTACACGCGGCTCGCCTACTCCACGGCCACCGCGCCGGAGACCCCGCCCGGCGACGAACCACCCGGCCCGGACAACCACATCGCGCTGCTGACCCCCTCGGGCCCGTCCCGCCGGGGCCGTATCCACCCGCTGTACGCCGAAGGCCGTCGCGCCGCCTCATGGCACACCCCGCTCGTCCCGGAGAGCGAGGAACACGCGGGCGAGGAACACACCGACTCAGCCTCGCGCATCGCCACGGCCGGCCTCGTGCACGGCCCCTGGGAGGTGCGGGTGCACCATGTCCAGGCCCCGCCCGGCACCTCCGTACGCGAAGGCGGCTGGGCCGTGGCCTGCGACACCGCCCCGCCCACCGCGGACACCGGCCCCGGCTGGGCACTGGCCCGCCGCCACGACGGCCTGACCACCGCGCTCGTGGGCCTGCTCGGCTGGGACAGCGCGGACGGGGCGCCGCGCGGGACGGTGGCGCAGGCGCGGGACCGCAACGCCTACGGCCGCCACTCGGCGACGCCCCTGCTCACCCTGGACCGGCACCCGGGCGGCACCCGGTTGCTGGTGACGCTGGTCCTGCTCACGGCCGACCCAGACGTGTGCCGTGACATCGATGTCGTGCGTTCGGGCGCCCGCGCCGGTGTGACACCGGACGGCTCCGTGGAGGTCCGCTTCCCGGACGGGGTGGTCGAACACGTACGAGCGGACGCCCTCACGACATCCGAGGGTCGTCAGCCGGTGGCGCAGGAGCTGCCGCTGAGTGTGAAGGCGGTCGGCGCGGAGTTGGTGCTGCCCCTGTTTCCGGTGAAGCCGACGGTGACCGAGCCGCCGACGGGGATGGTGGAGGTGTAGGCGGCGGGTGTGACGGTCACCGCGGCACCGGACTGCTGCGGCGTGCCGCCCCACATGTTGGTGATGGTCTGGCCGTTGGCGAAGGAGAACCCGAGAGTCCAGCCGCTGATGGCGGCGGAGCCGGTGTTACGGATGGAGATCTCGCCCTGGAAGCCGCTGCCCCAGTCGCCCACGACGCGGTAGCCGACCGAGCAGCCCGCCCCGGAGCCGCCGCCCGCCTCGGTGGTGACGCCGACCGTGGCCGAGCGGGCCGAGCGGTTGCCGGCCGCGTCCCGCGCGTAGACGGCGAAGGTGTAGGAGGTGGCGGCGGTCAGGCCGGTGATGCTCGCGCTGGTGCCGGTCGAGGTGGCGACCCTTGTCTCGGTGCCGCCGCTGACGCGGACGATGTCATAGGCGGCGACACCGACGTTGTCGGTGGCGGCGGGCCAGGTGAGCGTGGCGGAGGTGGCCGTCACGGCCGAGGCGGTCGGGGTGCCGGGGGCGGTCGGGGCCTGGGTGTCGCCGCCGGAGCCACCGCTGTAGACGGTGGCCTCGCGGGAGGTCTCGGCGATGCCGTTGGGGCCGTTGAAGACGCGCTTGCCCCAGTCGGTGAGCTTGGTGGGGTCGAAGTTGGTGGTCATGTCCAGGATCGGATCGGTGTTACCGCTCCAGGACCAGGCCAGATAGCCGAGCTTCAGCTGCTGCGCGGCGGCCATCATGGTGTTCTCGTCGGGGTCGCCGTACTGGTCGGGGGGTCCGCCGAACTCGCCGATGAGGATGGGCAGACGGGCGCTGACGAAGGCGTTGAGATAGTCGGTGATCTCCTGCGCCGTGTCGTAGACGCTGTACATATGGATCGAGAAGATCAGATTGCCGGTGGTGTCGGCCTTGTAGACGCTCTGCGCGTTGTCGCGCATGACGTTCTGCCAGTCCTGGCCCCAGTTGGGGGCGTCGACCATGATCGTGTGCTGGAATCCGGCGCTGCGCAGCTTCTGGATCGCGGCGGTGGTGGGTGCGGTCCAGCTGGCGGGGTTGGTGTTGCCCCAGGGCTCATTGCCGATGTTGATGACGATGTAGTTCTCTTCGCCGGTGAGCACGCTCTTGAGGCCGATCCAGTAGTCCGCTGCCTGGTCGAGTGAGGCGGCCGCGGACTCCTCTCCGTAGCCAGTGGTGTCGTGCACCTCCAGTACGCAGATCAGCCGGTTGGCCTTGCACTGGGCGACGATGGCGGCCACGTCTTCGGCGCTGTTCTTGGTCCAGCGGTGGCCGTTGGAGAGCACGACGCGGACGGTGTTGGCGCCCAGCGCCTTGATGTCGGCCAGCGACTGGGTCTGGCCCGGGTACCAGGTGTGGGCGTGGTTGACTCCGCGCATGATGAAATCGTTGCCGTTGCCCTCCAACAGGCGCCCGCCGCTGATGTGGAGGCCGGTGGCCGCCGCGGCGCGCGACTCGGCGGGGGCGGCGGCCTGGGCGGTCGGGCCGAGGCCCAGGATCCCGAGGAGTACGGCCAGTACGGCCAATACGGCCGGCAGGACGGCCGGCGGTCTCGTTCGTCTCATCGCGACTCCAAGGAGTGAGCACATGACGGCTGACGCGGGCGAGGAACTGGGAGCGCTCCCATCAATGCATCGCGCCCGGGACACGTCAAGGTCTCCGACGGGAGCCAGGCCGTCGGAGCGGACCATCCACCGCACCACAACAGGACATTGGGTCTGTTGAGGATGTGAGGGACTGTTCGCTTTCAATCGCCATATACGGCACCGCTTTGGTGTTTACGCTCGTCAATCTGGCACAGGCCCTGTGGGCGAAGCCCGACCATGAGCAGGGTGCCCGGCGTGCCGTCGAGGCGACCGATCTGCTCCGCAAGCTCACCGCCAAGAAGCCCGGCTACCGGGCCGGGCTCGCGTCATGGCTGGTGTTCCCCGCGGGCACCTATCTGATGGGCACTCGCCGCTACGACGAGGCGATCGCCCGTGAGCAGGAGGCGCTGGGGCTGTACGACACATTGCTCCAGGAGCAGCCCGACTCCGACGAGCTCACGTACAAGAAATCCTGGACGCTGATCAATCTGGCGCAGGCCCTGTGGGGCAAGCCCGACCACGTCCAGGGCGCCCAGCGCGCCGTCCAGGCGACCGATCTGCTCCGCAAGCTCGCCACCAAGGACCCTAAGTACCGTCCCGGGCTGGGCGACTGGCTGATGTGGCCGACGATTCCGTATCTGCGCCAGTCCGGCCGGCGGGACCAGGCCCTCGCCCGGGCGCAGGACGCCGTGGACATCTTCATCGCGCTCAATGCCACCGATCCCGCGACCTATGGGCCGAAGCCGGCGGAAGCGAAGAAACTTCTCGCCGATATCCAGGCCGGCTGGCGGACCCGCTGGGACCGGCCCCGCGCCGGTCCCAGCGGTACGCCGCCACCACCTCGGGCGAACCTGGGGACTCCGCCACCACAGAGGTGGATCTGCTGTGATAATCCTTCTCACAGTCAACGGTGAGCAGGGGAGCGGGCGGTGGTGCTGGAGCCGTGGAGGCCCGGAAGATGAACCTGGCGCAGCTGCATTACATCTCGGCACCGCTGGGGCCCGATGGATCCGGACTGCGGTTCACCGCGGTCAGCGCCGCGGTGCCGGCGTCGCTGCTCGGGGAGGTCGAGCAGCTGATCGGATACGAGCCGCCGGCTGACGCACCCCCGCGTCCCTCCGGTTCCGAACACGCCTCGTCTCCGGAGACGTTCAGCTACAGCCTGCTCTCCGACGGCAGCGGGCTTCTGGCCCGTACGGTCCATACGGTCCATACGGGGGCCGACCACAGCGGGCGCCGGGGCACGTTCCATGGCCATGCCGTGTATCTGCCCACGGGCGCGTCGCTGCCGGGCGGCGCGCTGCCCATCACCGCCTGGGGCTCCCCGCAGTGGGCCGCTCGCGCGCCGGAGGGCGGGGTCCCGGAGCCGCTGGAGGCGCTGACCGCCTCGGGGCGCCTGAACCGGGACGGCCTGGTCGCCTTCGCGGGCTCCCGGGCGCCGTGGCTCGCGCGCTTCTTCGCGGATCTGCGCAGGCTGAGCGAGGACGAGTCCGCGCCGCGGATCATCCTGGTCGAGCGGGACAGCGCCGATGTGGCCCGGTGGATCGCCCTGGCCTGCGCCGCGTTGCCGCGCGACTTCGGCCACCGGCTGACGTTCACCACCTATGCGCCGCGGCCGGAGCTCTCCCGGCAGCAGATCATCGGCGTACTGCCGGAAGACGGCCGGGAGCCGGCCGACCACGGCCACCGCTGTCGCGTATACGACGTGGCCGGCCGGAGGACCGGGGAGCCGGTGTCCGACGGCTGGGCGGAGGTGGCCGCGGGCATCTGGCTGGGCGGGCGGCCCGAGTTGTTCAAAGAGGCCGACGCGCTTCCGGGTGGCCCCTTCGCCCCCGGTGCGCTCGCCGTCGGCGCGCTGTGCGCGGGGCTCGACCTCGGCACCGTAGGCCGCACCGAGGCGGCGGACTGGGCGCGCCACCACCCTGAAGCTTTGGGCGATGAACGGCTGCACCGGCTGCTGGCGGCGCTGTGCGTGCCGGACGGGGGCCGGTCGGATGCCGAAAAGGCGGCCCTGACAGGGCTGTTCACCTGTCTGGACGGCAGGGTGCCGACCGCCGTCAGCACACCGCTCGCCGCGCTGGTGCTGGCCGAGGCCGTCCGTGCGCCCGTGGCCGGCCCGGGCCTCGAAGCCCTGCGGCCCGAGGCGCTCACCGAAGAGGTCCGGCTGCGCCTCGCGGGCGAGCTCGCGGCCGATCTGCGCGTCGGCGTGTCCGACACCGAACTGGGCATCGCCCGGCCCTTGGAGCTGCTGCGTATCGCCGATCTGCTGGGCGTGGACTGCTCGGATCTGCTGCCCAAGGTGGCACACGGACTCGCCCAAGCGCTGCTGGCCGATCCGGAGGCGACCCACACCCCCGCGGTGCGCCTGGCGCTGGACGAGCACTTCGCGTTGCGCACCGCGCTGCTCGGCGAGCTCGACACCCTGGCCGTGGGCGATCCGCTCGCCGCGGCCCGGCTGCTGGCCCTGGTGCCGCTGCGGTTCGCGGAGAGCAAGGCCCTCCCCCATCTGCGGATGTGTGCCGAGGCGCCGCGGCTGACGGCGGGCGGAGGCGACCGCGCCACGGTGCTGAACGCCGTGTTGCGCTCCGGCGGAGTCTCGGTGTTCGCCGATCCGCTCGTGCTGCGCACCGCGGTCGGGCTGGTATGGGCGGGCGGCACACCGACCGCCCACGAGGCCCGGCTGATGCTCGGCGAGATCGGATCCGACGCCCACCGCGCGGCCGGCACCTCGGCCACGCTGCTCAAGGCCGCGCTCGAAGGGCCCGCGGACGATGCCGACGTACCCGATCTCGCCCATGACCTGCTGCGCTGTTTCGCCGAGGTGCTGACGCCACGCGACCGCGCGTCGCTGCTGCTCCTGGAGTTCGCCCGCGATCTGCGGAGCCGTCGCGCCGAGCCCGGCTGGGCCGGGCGGGCGCTGTCCCTTCGGGCCACGGCGGAGCCGGTGGAGCCGACGGTTCTGGAGCATGCCTTCGGGGCGCTCGCGGACCGTGTGCTGTCCGAGGACGCCCCGGACGGAGAGCTGTACGCGCTGATCCACAGCGAGGACCCGGCCCTGGTCGCCGCCTACGGCCGGGCCGCGGGGTCCGAGCGGGTGCTTGACCGGCTCCGCGCCGAGCCCTCGTATGTGGCCGAGTGCTTCACCGCCTGGAGCTCGCATCCCCAGGCGGGTGGCGCCTGGCAGGAGACGCGGACGGCGCTGCTGGACTCGGTGCTCCGTCCGGTGGTGCGGGCGCTGCCCGCCGCGGATATCGCCTCCGTCGAGCACTGTCTGGAGCGTACGAGCGTCCGCTGGGCCGATGAGTTCCGGGCGTGGAGCCGTCCCGGCGCGTTCGGCCGGATCGGCCGGCGCCTGGCCGGCCGGCGGCGCAAGGGGACGTCGGGCGGCCACCCCGGCCACCCCGGCCACCCCGGCTGAAATGGCCGTCGGTGAAAGATTCGCTTAGCCTGCCAAGTGGATGGGCACTGCTCCGGGATCCCCCAGGCAGGAGGTCGGATCGGATGGCCGTTCACCATCGCTACGCCACCGTACGGGGGCAGCGGCTGTTCTACCGGGAGGCCGGACCGGCCGACGCCCCGAGCCTTGTGCTTCTGCACGGCTTCCCGACCAGCTCGTTCATGTTCCGCCAGCTCATCCCGGCCCTCGCCGACCGCTACCACCTCATCGCCCCCGACCACCTCGGATTCGGCCTGTCCGACGCTCCTGGGGTCGACGCCTTCGACTACACCTTCGACGCGCTGACGGAGTTGACCGCCGGTCTGCTCGCCCAACTCGGCGTCGACCGGTACGCGCTCTACGTCCAGGACTACGGCGCGCCCATCGGCTGGCGACTCGCGCTCGACAACCCGGACGCCGTGACCGCGATCGTCAGCCAGAACGGCAACGGCTACGAGGCCGGCTTCGTCGAGGAGTTCTGGACCCCCGTCTGGGCCTACGCCAAGGATCCGAATCCGCAGACCGAGGCCGCGCTCCGGCCCGCGCTCGGCCTCGAGGCCATCAAGTGGCAGTATCTGCACGGCGTCCCGGACCCCAGCCTGGTCAGCCCCGACGCCTGGCACCACGATGCCGCGCTCGTCCAGCGCCCGGGAAACGACCTGGTCCAGCTCAAGCTGTTCCGCGACTACATCTCCAACCTCGAGGTCTACCCGCGGTTGCACGCCTACCTCAGGGCCGGCCGGGTCCCGCTGCTCGCGGTCTGGGGCCGCAACGACGAGATCTTCGGGCCGGCCGGAGCGACGGCCTTCAGGGACGATGTGCCCGACGCCGAGGTCCACCTCCTGGACGGCGGCCACTTCCTGCTCGAAAGCCATCTCGAAGAGGTCGCCGACCACGTCCGGGCCTTTCTCGGCAAAGCACCCGGACGCTGAGGCCGGGTCGGCAGGGCTCTCTCTAAGAGATATCCCGTAATGCCAGGTCAGACACGGTTTCCTGTGAGCAGTTGCGGGTCTGTGGTCAGCCGTTGATCTCCAGTTTCAGGTTGTGCAGAGCAGCGATGCCGGCGAAAGCGTGGTCGATCCCTTCTCCCCTGCGGCGGCACTGGCGGAGGACTTGGTGGTCCTTGAGGCGCGCGATGGTGTGTTCGGCGACGGCGCGGCGCTTGCGGAACCGCCGGTAGGCCCGGTCCTTGATGATCTTCCGGTCAGGCCCGCGCCGGGGCGAGCGGATCCGCTCGATCCCTTGATAACCACCATCGCCGGACAGGCGGGGATGATCGGGCAGGGTCTTGCCGACGGTCTCCCGGAAGACCACCACATCGTTGCGGTTGCCCGGCCAGGCGTCGCCGACCGCGACGATACGGCGGTCACGGGCCCGGCAGACGATCTGCACATTCACACTGCCCCGGTAGTTCTTCGACTTCTTCGTTTTCCGCTGGTCATGCACCGGAATGAGGGTGCCGTCCACCAGCCACAGTTCCCGCCGGTCGGTGGGCGGCGGGCCGAGCAGGGCGGCAAGGTGCGGCGCGAGGTCGGCGGTGACCCGGTGCACGGTGGAGTCCGTGGTGGCGAACAGCGCGGCCAACTGCTCCATGGTGAGGTTCGTGCGGTAGCCCAGGACGACCAGCAGCACCCGGTCGCCGAAGGCAAGTGATCAGGGCCGGCCGCACCCGCTGTCCGGGCGGCGCCGCCACAAACGGGTGATCAGGGCGTGCAACTGCGGTCCGGACAGCCCCGTCCACGCCTTCAACTGAGCAGAACGGCAGGCGGCGAGACGAAGCTCCATACAACTGACCGTAACCCGAACAGACTTCATGACGTTATGCCTGACGCTGACGCTGACGCTGACGCTGACGCTGGTCCGGGAGAGGGGGGAGAGTGTGGTGAGTCGATCATTGGCTGCTCCTGCTCCTGCTCCTGCTCCTGCTCCTGCTCCTGGGGAGGGGCGGCGGTTTCGGGGGCCGAACCGGGGTGAGGTGTGGCGGCGGGCGAAGGATGCGCCGGTGTCGGTG